>CALFIZ010000093.1 GCA_937877575.1 uncultured Marinilabiliales bacterium
ACTGTCCGAGGTGCAGTGGGTGGAGATACAGAGTAAGGTCGCCCAGGCTAAATCACAACTTGAGGTGACCAAGAAGAATCTGGCAGACTGTCGGCTGACAGCCCCCGTAAGCGGCATCATTGGCAAGAAGTTCAAGTACCTGGTGTACGCTGTAGGCGATGCCGATTTCCTCCATTGCCTTTTTGTTGTCCTTGAATCTGTCAAACAGTATTCTCAGTTCAAACGGGATGGATGCACCGGCCATATTGATTATTTTGCCGAACAGCTTCACGTTAGTCAGAGGCATGATGCCGGGAATAATCGGTTTGGTTATCCCCATTTTGTGTGCAGCCCTCACGAGGCGGTAGTAGTAGTTGTTGTCGTAGAATGCCTGTGTGATGAAAAATGATGCGCCCATATCCTGCTTTTTCTTGAGGTTGACAAGGTCATCATACAGACTTTCACATTCGATATGCCCTTCCGGGTAACATGCGCCCGCCAAACAGAAATCATGCTTTTTGTTGATATACTCCATGAGCTCCGATGCGTGTCTGAAGTATTTCAGAAAGTCGTCCGTATAGTTGTCAGGTTTGTCGCCTCTTAGTGCCATGATATTTTCAATGTGCTCATTTTCAAGTTTTTCGGTTAGACTGTCAACGTCATTTTTGTCTAATGCACCGCAGGTCAGATGGACTAATGGTTCTGTCGATGTGTTCTTTTTGATATAGCTTGCGAGGTCTATTGTGTTTTGGCTGTAGTCACCGGTAGATTTAAAAGTCACGCTTATGAAATCAGGACGGTATTGCTGAAGCTTGTCGATGGTTGCATAGATTTCATCAATTTTGCTGTTGTTGGGATTCGGAGGGAAAACCTCAAATGAAAAGGTCTTCTTGTTTTTTAGTATGTCGCTGATTTTCATATTTATAAGTGATAGGACAGTGTTTTGTCGATTGTTTTCTGTCAGACTGCAAAATTAAACGATTTTTTATAATTTTGTCGTGAATTTCGCAAGGTGATATAGTGTGACATGGTAGCTGTAATTATTGGGATATTATTGATTGTTATCGGTTTGATAGGCTGTGTGGTTCCCGGCATAGCCGGACCACCCATTTCATATATTGGGCTTCTTTTCCTTCAGTGGTCGAAGCATCCGTTTTCAAACACGTTCATGTGGGTTATGTTAGTCGTGGTGCTGGCGGTCACGGTGCTGGACAATTTGTTTTCCGTGTTTTCCACAAGGTTGACAGGCGGTTCAAAGGCAGGTACGTGGGGAGCTGCCATCGGATTGATAGCCGGATTCTTCTTTGGTGCGACAGGAGTTATTATTGGTCCGTTTGTCGGTGCATTATTAGGGGAACTGATAAACGGCAAACGTTCGGATATCGCCTTCAAGTCTGCATTTGGAGCATTTTTAGGAATTTTGTTCGGTACAGTGCTGAAACTGATTGCCTCAGGGTACATCACATATCAGTTTTTTAAGATGGCATTCTGAGTTTTCCCGTTCATTTGTTGCTATAAGTAATCAGTATTCCAACTTTACATTGTCAATCCATAGGGTATTGCCGATTGTGCCGGAGTAGGCTTCCTGGATGGAAGCGGTTATTTTAACCACGGCGTGTGTGACCGGTGTGTTTTCGTCACCCCAGGCATTCTCAATGATTTCGACGTTTTCGCCTTTGCTGTTGAGTCCGTATATGTTGTCTTTCATCGGTCCTAAGTCCATATATGGTTTGAAACAGGGTGATTTGCGGGCATCACCGTAGATAACCGGGATATGATAGTCTTCCACCCAGCCGTCAGTGGCATCGGTGATATGATATATGGCAGTTCCGACACGTGTGGCGTAGATTTTGCCGTCTGCGCCTTCACGACGGTTTTGCAGTATGAACATAACTTCCATTTCGTCATTGCCATGGCGTGTTGATTCTGACGTGACATTGCATTTTGTGATTGTGCCTTTGTTCGGCATAATTGATTTATAGTCTAATACGAAATATTTCGGATGTTTTGTATAGGGGATGCCCCAACTCATCCTGCCATAAGGATTGCTTGTGCCTGTTATCGGCTCAGGCATGTAGCCCCAGTACAGACATCCTGAAACCAATATTTTTATGTTGACGACTCCTAAGACCTTGCATTCGGCATATTGGGTGGTAAGTTTGGCACAGCGCCCGTGAATGCCTTGTTCCGGATATACGGTGACGCTGGCCTTGGTTATGCCTGCAACTTTTGCGTATGCGTTCGACGTCGCCCAAATGCTGCCTTTTTTTGGCTTGAATGGAGTATTGATGTCAAGAGTGTCTGTCGCATCTATTTCATATAAGCGTTCTGTTTTGCCTCCGATAATCCTGCTTTCCTTCACGTCATGCACAACCCACTGCTCAAAATCTCCATACGGGACAAGCTCCTGTGTCTGCGCTCTAAGCAGGGTAGTGATATGCATTGTGAGAAATGCTGCAACTATAAATGCGATTTTATGTCTTGTTCTCATGACAGAATTATTTATCAGGCAAATGTAAGCCATTTTTCGGAAATATCCCGTATTTTACAAATGGCACATAAAAGTTTACAAGTGTGATACATTTGTGAACACGCCAATATTGTTTAAATACAATGGTTTTCGATATGCAGTGACAAAATGTCATAGTTGGTGTGTTTACAGATGTTGCAATTGGTTTGTATCTGTTTTTTGTTGTATCTTCGCAGCATGAAAGATTATACGATTAATTGATTATGAGAATGAAATTCTTTGGCAGTAAAAATTATATACCGCTTATTGCGGCCGCATTGTTTTTCTCCTCATGTACGGGAACAAAGGAACCTCCGGAACCTGTATATCCGATACCTACCCAAAGTCAGGTTGAATGGCAGAAACTTGAGACATACGCTTTCGTCCATTTTGGACTGAATACCTTCAATGACATGGAATGGGGTTTCGGCAATACTCCGCCGGAGACTTTCAATCCCCATGAACTTGATTGCGAGCAGTGGGTGCGCACGCTGAAAGCGGCCGGCATGAAGGCGGTGATTCTTACGGCAAAACACCACGATGGCTTCTGTCTGTGGCCAACCGGGACAACGGAATATAATATCAGCAAATCGCCTTATAAAAACGGCAATGGTGACATGGTGAAGGAACTTTCGGAGGCATGTCGGAAATACGGCCTTAAATTCGGGCTGTATCTGTCGCCCTGGGATCGCAATAATCCCGAATATGGCCGTGAAGGATATCGTGAGACATATCATGGCCAAATCAACGAATTGTCAGGCAATTATGGGCCTCTGTTCGAGTTTTGGTTTGACGGTGCTAACGGTGGTGACGGCTATTATGGAGGGACAAATGAAGTGCGTAAGATTGATGCCAACACGTATTATGATTATGTGCGCGCACGTGACACTATTTTGAAACGCAATCCTGATGCCATGATTTTCGGCGGCACCGTGCCTACAATACGCTGGGTCGGAAATGAAGGCGGCTGGGCGGGATGCACTGACTGGTGCCCGACATGCAAGGATAAATTCGACAATTATTCGTATATGCATTACGGCTCGTCAG
>CALFIZ010000094.1 GCA_937877575.1 uncultured Marinilabiliales bacterium
AAAACAGTCAAAAATCTTGTATAATATAAATAGATAGTTTTGATACGGTAAATCTTGCAACCGGACCAACTGGTGACAGTGGGAAAGCTAAGTCCACATAATCAAAGCTATCTTTTTTATTGGTTAATATTTTTCGTATCTTTCTTGTTCTAATAAATGAAACGATTTTATATAGTTTTCATCTTTATTTTTAGTTGTTTTAATAACTAATTTATAGAATTTATTATCTGCTTTAAACAGCATTACATCATATCCGTTTTTTGATTTTACAATTTTATCAGGTTTTGAAGATATTAACGGAATTTTCTTATAATCGTCAAAAGTTACATCAGAATGTACAAGCAAATTCTTCACCAAATTTTCAATAGAAAGGAGGAAATAACATGAAGAAGAAAGTCAGAAGATGGTCTCCTTTGCTGTTCATCATAATAGGATTACTGTTCGTCGTAGCCGTAAATATCATATCCTCATACGTTTATAAACGATTCGACCTTACATCGGAGAAAAGGTACACACTGTCACCGGCTACCATTGACCTGCTTAAGGGACTTGACGATTATGTGTATTTCAAGGTTTTCCTGACAGGTGAGGACATGCCGGCCGGATTTCAGAGACTCAGGAATGAAACGCGTGAGATGCTTGATGAATTCGCCGCTCACAGCAAATATGTGGAATACGATTTTATCGATCCGTCGGCTTCCGATGACGGGGAACTAATCACACAGACTTACCAGGAACTTGTTGACAAGGGACTTCAGCCTACCGACCTGCACGTCAAAACCAACAAGGGCAGTGAAAGGAAAATAATATTCCCTGGCGCAATAGTAGGGTACAAGGATAGGGAGGTTGCCCTGCAACTGCTTCAGTCACAAATAGGTGTGCCTTCCGATGAGGTGCTGAACAATTCCATACAGTCACTCGAATATGAGATATCCAACGCTATCCGCAAGGTGACATCGAAAAATAAGGCCAGCGTTGCCTTTATCGACGATTACGGCTGTTTGACTCCTGCTGAAACTTATTCTTTCGAATTGTTGCTCAAGGAGTATTATTCGGTTTCGAGAATCCAAATCAACGGTCAGCTGACAAGTCTTGCCGACATTTATGAAAAAGGGGAAGACACCGTTAAGATGAAGAATAAGTATGCGGCTATCATTATCGCCGGTCCGAACGAGGAAGTCCCTGAAAAAGACAAGTTTATCATTGATCAGTTCATCATGCGCGGTGGAAAGGTCTTATGGCTTGTCGAGCCTGTGTATGTTTCAATGGACAGTCTGCAAAACCAACCCTCCACGTATGCTATCGGCAATGCCAACAACCTTACCGACCAATTGTTTAATTACGGTGTGAGGTTGGAACCGCAGCTGGCTTTGGATATACAGTGCCTTTCAATACCCATGACTACCGGAATGGTTGCTGACAGGCCCCAGATTGAATTCTTCCATTGGCCGTATTTTCCGGTGCTGACGCCTACGGAACAGCATCCTATAGTCAAAAATCTTAACGCTATTTCAACTCAGTTCATTTCGCCAATCACGACTATAGGTGTTGACGGAGTGAAGCCCACGGTCCTTCTCAGCACATCGCCTTATTCCAGAACCGAACAGGTGCCGGCTCTTGTGTCATTGAAGTCGCTCGATGCCATCGACCCTTCATATTACAAGGAGAAGAATCTGCCTGTTGCTGTTTTGCTGGAAGGCACTTTCCCGTCATTGTACGACAATAGAATCCCTGAAAACCTTATGGAGAGCAACCTGATAGACTTTGTCCCGGTAAGCAAGCCTACCGCTATGGTGGTGGTTTCGGATGCTGACATGGTCAGAAACCAGTTCAGAGCCGGTGACGGTTATCCATTAAATGTCGGTTATGACCAATATGTTGACATTCAATTCGGTAATCCGGAATTGTTCCTCAATGTCATGAATTATCTTTGTGATGATTCAGGACTTATATCAGTGCGTTCACGCGAATTGAAATTGAGAGCCCTCGATAAGAACAAAGTCAAGTCGTACCGTACATCAATAGTTTTAATTAATATGGTTTTGCCATCATTGATAATCATTATCTGCGGCATAATCTTCAACATGATAAGAAAACGTAAATATTCAAAATAATGCAGAAATCCAGAAAAATACTCATAATTGCAGCATGTGTCGTAATACTTGTCGCTGCTTGTATTATAGTTATCCCTAAGATCGTAAGCAGAAGTCATGACGATGATTTCGCTCTCAAGGACATTGATGCTGTGACTAAGGTTTTCATTACTGATAAACAGAATGCCAGCACACTGCTCGAACGTCAGGGAACGAGTTGGGTTGTCAATGGCGAAATGCCGGCATTCGATGAGGCTGTCAACAGTATGCTTGTTACCACCAGCCGCCTCAAAGTCCGCGGACCTGTTCCGGAATCGTCTTATAATACTGTGATTTCGCAACTTGCAAATAATTCCAATAAGGTTGAATTTTACGCTAATGACTATAAGTTCAAGTTTTTGGGCATCAAGTTGTTCCCTTGTGAAAAGAATATTCTGACATTCTATGTGGGAAGCGCCACGATGGATAATATGGGGACATACATGATAAAGGAGAATGCGAAACGTCCTTATATAGTCTATATTCCCGGTTACAGAGGTTTTGTGTCCCCTTATTATACAGTGGTTTCCAATGTATGGAAGTCGCATGTGATTTTCTCTTATCG
>CALFIZ010000095.1 GCA_937877575.1 uncultured Marinilabiliales bacterium
TACATCCTCCTTGGATGATGACACTCCGCGCTGTTCATATCTTGATTTGTATTCCATCTTATTCAAAAATTATCATGAAATTATCCTTGTCAAGGATTACCATGCCGACCTTGTTGAGGACATTGTCGTTGAAAAGAAAATCGTAAGGCAGTCTGCTGTTTACTGTAACTGCTACATTCTCAATTTGTTTGTTTCCGAATCGTATAGTCTTCAAATTTATTACAGCTTGTTCCGCGATGTTGCCGTCACTGATAATCTTCGTTACGTCACCTTCAAAGTCATCGATGTTGATAATGCCTTTTTTCAGCCATTCGACGGCTTTTTTCTGTGAAATGCTTGCTTTTGAGGCGTTCGGACTATATTCAAAATCAACTGTGTAACCATCTACGATACAGCGAGATACCATTCTGTTGGATTTGTCCATGACGTAATTCACGTAGTTCTGGTCCGGGTCAACTACGATATTGATAAATCCTTTTTGTGTAAGTTCGTCAATGGATTCGATTTTAGAGGATTCAGGAACAAAGTCTTTGCTTATGATTGAGAACTCGGTACGTCTGTTAAGCTGGTTTGCAAAGTCGATGAGGTCTTTGTTTCCAAGTCCGTTGATGAAGTCTTCGTCAAGAACGGTTCCGGCCTTGAAGGTGTAGCCTTTATAGACATAGTCCTGCTGCAGTTTTCGTGGAACTCTTTCGCCGTAGCCTTTGGCCACTAATCGTTTCGAGTTGATACCACGGTCTATGAGGTATGCCACTACTGATTCGGCACGTTTTTGCGAGAGCACGTCGTTGCTTTCGATGCTGCCTATCATATCGGTATGGGAAGCAAGTTCTATTATGAAAGTCGGGTTTTCATCAAGTGTTTGAATAAGTCCCTGCAGTGAATCCTGATATTGCTCTTTGAGGTCCCATTTTGCAAAATCGTACAGGATGTCAGGCAATACGATAGGCTCCTGCGGAATTGGTGTCAGCGTGAAATTCACAATGAAATTGTGACTCAGTTCATGCCCCAAGGTGGTTTCTTTGCCGTAACTGTTGAAATAGTCGTTTTTTGAGACTGTTATATCATAGGTTGTTTCCTTTGCTATTTGGCTTTTTGTGAAATTGTATTCGCCGCGGTTGTTGGTTCTTGTTTGGAGTATGACTCCATCGGTACCGGTGAGTTCGACTGTTACGCCTTCGATTTTTTGCAGTGTCTTTTCATCGGTGACAATACCGCTGATGGTGAATTCAACAGGTGGAATCACGAATTTGTATATGTCATCGCCGCCGCGTCCGCCTTTTCTGTTGGAACAGAAGAAACCGCTGTCGGCATCAGGGACGAACAGTATTCCGAAATCGTCATTGCTTGTGTTAAGCGGACTTCCCACGTTATTGGGCAGTGACTGTGGGATGCCGTTTTTGATGATGACATAGTATATGTCAAGTCCGCCAAGTCCCGGATGTCCGTCTGATGCGAAGAACAGGGTGGTGTCGTTCTTGAAGGAAGGGAACATTTCGTTGCCTTTCGTATTGACTAACGGACCGAGATTGATGGCGGTTCCGAATTCTGACCCGCTGGATTTCCGTGTTGCGTAGTACAAGTCCCTGCCGCCCTGACCTCCCGGTCGTGACGATACGAAAACTATTGACAGTTCGTCACTTGTGAGTGCAGGCTGTCCGAGAATTTCAGTTGAGTCTTTGGAAAGGACCACTTCCTTCGGGTCGTTCCAGTTCTGTCCGTCTCTTTTTGCGACATAAACCTTGCAGCCGCAGAATAGTTCCTCCTTGTCGGTGCAGAAGGTGTAATACAGCCGGTTGGCGCGGAAATTGGTCGTTGCCGCCCCTTCGTTGCCGGTAGTGTTCACTATTCCGTCTTCGTCTATTGGTACTGGCTCTGTCCATTTGCCTTTGTTGTCGCATTTGGTCATGAACAGGTCACTGAACTTCTGCCCTGTCCATTCATCTTTGTTTTTTCCTTTAGCCGCATCGCGGGCGGAGGTGAAGATGATGGAGTTATATGACTGGTCGCTCCATGTGGGGGCGAAGTCGTCCTGTTTGGAATTAATTGATTTCAAGGCGGTTATTTCAACGTTGTTGGGCAGTGCAAGCCATTGGGCAGCGAGTTCGCATGATTCAAGGCCTGCGATTGCAAGAGGGTGCCCCGGTGAAACTTCAAGAAAAGCCTTATATTGTTCTTTTGCTTCTTCATATTTGCCGTTGAATCTCAAGGCGTTGCCATATTTGAGCAGTACCGTTGAGTCTCTTAGGGCATATTTCTGTTTGATGGCGTTTTTGTATTGTAATTCGGCTTTTTTTGTATTGTTTGTCATACAGTAGCAGTCACCTAAGCGCGCATATATCCGGGCTTTCTCGGCGCGGTCTTTCTTTGTTCTCTTGGCTGCTTTCTTGTATTTTGTTATAGCCGTGGTATAATATTCTTTGTTGAATGCATTGTCGGCAGCGGTACTGTAGCGGTTCTGCCCGAATGCACTTATATTTGCAATGAGTACAGCAATCAGAAGTAATATTGACTTTTTCATAAAGATTTTATAGTGACTTACGAAACTTACAAAAGTAATCTATTTTTTCATAATAACGTGAAAATACTTTGCACTATTGTATAAAAAAAAGGGTCACCGTTGTGAAACGATGACCCAAACCAACTTAAAAGATATTATGAAAAAAACTATTCTATTCGACCTGCTTGTTATTTGCCATAACAGCTTCTTTTTCCACTTTCTTGGCAAGTTTCTTGGCAACGTCTTCTTTGTTTCTTGTCAGGTCGTATGCGATGTTGGAGCTAATGCATACTGATGAATAGGTACCGACTAAGATACCGATGAACAAAGCGAATGCCATTCCGGCGATACTTTCACCGCCGAGGAACAGTATGACGAGCAGAACCACTAATGTGGTAAGAGATGACATGACGGAACGTGACAAAGTCGAGTTGATAGCCCCGTTGATGTTTTCCTTCAAGGATTTCTTAGGATAGATACCGAGATATTCACGTACACGGTCGAAGATGACCACTGACGCATTGATTGAGTAACCAATGATAGTCAGTATTGCCGCTATGAACGACTGGTCAACATCGAGTGAGAACGGAAGTATTCCGTAGAAGAGTGAATAGCATGAAATTGCGATGAAGGCATCGTGAGCAAGAGCTGCAACGCCGCCGAGACCGAACTGCCAACGACGGAAACGCAGTGCTATGTAGATGAAGATAAATATTAATGACAAACCTACTGCCCAGTAAGCTCTGACTCTCATGTCGGTTGCAATTGTTGGACCGACCTTTGTTATGTTGAGGATACCGATGTATTTGTCTGAAGTTTCAGATGAGAAGTCTTCGTATGAAACAGGATCCTTGTAGTACGAACTCAAATTGTCGTATAACTTTCTGGTTATTTCGTTTTCAACTTCTGCTGTTGCTTCTTCAACTTTGTAGGTTGTGGTTATCTTGACCTGCTTGTTAGGACCGAAGGTTTTAACTTCAGGTGCCGAGCCGAAAGCACCGCTGAGTGATTCGGCGATAGCGGAAGTGTTGACATCCTGGTCGAAACGAACAACGTATGAACGACCGCCGGCGAAATCGACGCCCATTGACAGCCCCTTTGTAAGTAATGAAATGACACCTATAAGAATCAGGCATCCTGAAATAATGTAGTAAATGCGTCTTTTTCCAACGAAATCGAAATTGCAGTTGGTGAACCATTTTGCGTTGAATGCACGGTCAAACTTGATTGTGCGCTTGTGGTCAACCATACGTGTGTATATAAGTCTTGTTATGAAGATTGATGTGAATAATGAACACAGGATACCAATCATCAATGTTGTTGCAAAACCTTTGACAGGGCCTGAACCGAATATGTAGAGGACCACTGCGGTGATTAAAGTGGTGATGTTACCGTCTATGATTGCTGAATATGCGTGTTTGTAACCTTCGTCAATTGCAAGTTTGATGCCCTTGCCGTTTCTCAGCTCTTCCCTGATACGTTCATAGATAATGACGTTGGAGTCAACGGCCATACCTATTGTAAGTACAATACCGGCAATACCAGGAAGGGTCAGCACTGCGCCGATTGATGCGAGAATACCTATGATAAAGAAGATATTGCAGAGAAGTGCGACATCAGCTACGAAACCGGAATTGTTGTAATAAACGAACATTATGATGAAGACGAGCAGGAATGCGATGAGGAATGAAAGCATACCGCTGTTGATTGACTGCTGACCGAGAGACGGACCTACAACTTCTTCCTGAATGATTCTTGCAGGAGCAGGCAACTTACCGGCTTTCAGAATGTTAGCAATATCCTGCGCCTCTTCGACTGTCATGCCGCCACCGGATATTGATGAACGGCTGCCGGAGATTTCCTGACGAACGGTCGGATAAGAATACACGTAGTTATCAAGTGTGATGGCTATTTGCCTGTCAATGTTCTGACCTGTGAGGTTCTTCCAGATACGACCGCCTTCTGAGTTCATTGTCATGGATACTTCAACGCTGCCGTCCTGTGTGTAGTCCTGACGGGCATCTGTGATGACATCACCGCTCAATGGAGCCTTGCCGTCACGGCTTGTAACCTTCAGGGCAACAAGTGACAGATAATCAGGTGTTTCTGAATTTGGCTTGCTGGTCCATGCAAAGCGTGCATTTCTTGGGAATGATGAACTGACTTCAGCCATATACTTGTTGACCATGGCAGTGTCTCTTATTTTTGCCATACCAACAAAAGCACCTTCTGACGGATA
>CALFIZ010000096.1 GCA_937877575.1 uncultured Marinilabiliales bacterium
CGTGGTCAAGCACTGGATGAGGGTTGCAGTGAGTGGATCCCTAATGTTAAATTATCATCTCTTCGTTATGATTCAGCATGTTTTTGCACCTAACAATAAGAATAAAAATCTTCAATTATGAATATAAACCGAACATTTAACATTTTGACGTTGGCTATTGTGTTCCTGCTTTGCGGAACACAAGCCTTTGCCTACAATTCCAACAGCATTACCCCCGAACTCACGGAAGAGATGAGTAGGCGTTCCGATAACGAGAAAATCAACATCGTTATCATCATGAAACAGCAATACAACAGCGAGTTGCTCGCCAATCGTGCGGCTAATTTTACAAATCGTGCCGAGCGTCGTGATTTTGTTGTCAATGAGTTGACACAATACGCTGAAGCTACGCAATACGAACTGCATATTGCTCTGGACGAAATGGAAAGACATGGCATGGTTGCCGACACGAAAGTGATTTGGATTGCCAATGCCATCAGTCTCTCAGCAACTAAAGATGCTATTGATGAACTTGCCAAACGCAGTGACATCGCGCTCATTGGCTACGACAAGATGGAGCAGGTCATCTCCGAACCACAGCATTCACCTTCGATGATGGATGCAAGTAACCGCAGCCGTGATATCGGCAGCCACATCACTCACATTAATGCCGATGACGTGTGGGCATTGGGCTACACAGGCCAGGATGTCGTGGTGGCTATCATCGACTCGGGTGTCAACTACAATCACCTTGACCTTGCCGACCATCTTTGGGATGGCGGTTCTGAATTTCCGCACCACGGCTACGATGTTATGAATAACGACAACGACCCTATGGATGACTTGGGACATGGCACCCATTGTGCAGGCATCATCTGCGGTGACGGTACGGCGGGAGAGCAAGCCGGTGTGGCTCCGGATGCCACGCTGATGTGCGTGAAGGCTACCGATGACGAAGGAGCCTCGGCACCTTCCTACCTTGCTAACGGTATGCAGTGGGCATTGGAACACGGATGCGATCTGATGAGCATTTCCATGGGATTCACGGGGCAGCAGGCCTCATCAATGCAGTTGATCCGTAATACATGCATCAACGTGCTCAATGCCGGTGTGGTTGCTTCTTGCGCCGCAGGTAACGAGGGTAACTACCAGTCGAGCTATCCTGTTCCTTATAATGTGCGTTATCCGGGCAGTTGCCCTCCACCATATCTCGACCCTGACCAGTTGGCTAACCCTGGCGGATTGAGCGCCGTAATTTGCGTGGGCTGTATCAGAACCAACAATACTCCGAGCTCTTTCACTTCTCATGGCCCGTCTTGCTGGACAAACACCACTTTCGGAGATTATCCTTACAACCCCGGCATAGGCTTGATCCGTCCCGATGTGTGCGCTCCGGGTGACTGGGTGCTCTCATTGGATTTTGAGTCAATTGACGACTACTACAGCGAGGGCGGCACTTCACAGGCTACTCCTTGTCTGACCGGAACCATTGCCTTGATGCTCAGCAAGGAGCATAACCTTTCTCCTGCCCAAATCTGCCAGATTGTGGAAGAGACGGCAGTGCCGTTGTCCCGCACGAAAAGCAACATCACAGGAAGTGGTTGCATCGATGCCTTGGCTGCCGTGAATGCTGTCAATGGCGTAGGTGTGCAAAACTACACTATCATCGTGTCAGCCAATCCGAGCAACGGCGGAACCGTTATTGGTGGCGGCATTTATCAGGAAGAACAGAATTGCACCGTCACTGCTACGGCTAACTTGGGCTTCACTTTCACCAACTGGACGGAGAACGGAAATGTGATTTCTGACGATGTCAGCTATTCCTTCACAGTGAACGGTAACCGTAATTTGGTGGCTAACTTCACGGCTATTCAGCAAGACGTCACCATCACTGTCACAGCTAACCCGATTGAGGGCGGTACGGTGACCGGTGCAGGGATTTACAATTTAGGCGAGACAGCGACATTGACTGCTACGGCCAATGAAGGTTATTATTTTATGTATTGGACAGAGAATGGCGAACAAGTCTCCACAAGCGCAACATACAGTTTCATCGTTATGGAAGATGCTGATTTTGTGGCAAATTTTGCCGAAGGGGATTTTTGCTCCATCATATTTGAACTTTATGATTCCTACGGCGATGGCTGGGACAACAACTATTTGGTGGTGACTGATGAAAACGGAGTATCACAACAGTTAACTATTGACGATGGCGCTTCAGCCACTTACATTCTTCCGTTCTTGGTCGGCAGCCATCTGACTTTGACTTGGATTATGGGAAGCTGGACAAGCGAATGTTCCTTCACGGTTAGCTATGAGAACGGCATTGTAATTTATGAGGGCACCAACTTGAACAGCAGTTTCCAATACGAATTTGACGTGGACTGCAATGGCGCAACCCCTACCTATTATACCATCACCGCCACTGCCAACCCAACGGAGGGTGGTACGGTAACCGGTGCAGATGAATACCAGCAGGGCGAAACCTGCACTCTCATGGCTACAGCCAATGAAGGCTACGTATTCGTCAACTGGACGGAAAACGGCGAGATGGTTTCATCCGAGGCTGTCTATAGTTTTACGGTTACGGAGGATGCTGACTTTGTGGCGAATTTCGTCGAAGGGGATTTTTGCTCCATTACATTTGCCCTCTATGATGCTTACGGTGACGGCTGGAACGGCAACTATTTAGTAGTGACCGATGAAAACGGAGTATCGCAACAGCTTACCATTGTGAGCGGTTCGACTGCCACCTATACTCTTCTTTTCTTGTCAGGCAGCCATCTCACTTTGAGCTGGATTGAGGGAAACTGGACAGACGAATGTTCCTTCACGGTGAGTTATGAGAACGGTACGCTAATCTGCGAAGGTTCTGACTTGAGCGGCGATTTCCAATACGAATTTGATGTGAACTGCAATGGTTCGTCACCGACCTATTACACTGTCACCGCTACTGCCAACCCAACAGAGGGCGGCACTGTGACTGGTGCGGGAGAATACGAAGAGGGCACATCCGTAACAGTCATTGCAACAGCTAATGACGATTATGTATTCATCAACTGGACAGAAGGTGATGTGGAAGTTTCCACAGACGCTTCATATACTTTCACAATTACAGAAGACCATGACCTCGTAGCCAATTTCATATTACCTGGCATTTTAGGTGATGCAAATGAGGATAACATAGTCAATATCGCTGATGTTCAGGCTGTTGTGGCTTATTTGTATGGATACGGCGTACCAATATTCAATGTGGTTAACGCAGATGCCAATCAGGATGGTATAATAAATATAGCTGATATACAGGCTATACTGATGATTATCCAAAACGAATATCCTGCTAAATCCATGGGTGTCAAACCAGTTATCTATACAATAGAAAACGGCGTACTTAACATCTCACTGACAGAAGAGCTTTCAGGTGTGCAGATAAAAGTTGACGCTCCAATTGAAATAACCGACACCGACATTTTTGACGGTTTCGTAACTATAATTGACAGGGTACAAGGCACCGACAGCTATATGTTCTTAGCATACAGTCTCGAAGGAAAAACTGTCAATCCGGGCAAATATTCCATTCTGAATATTGCTGACGGCGCAATTGAGCAGATAATTTTCTCAACACCGACAGCCGCAACAGTGGATGGCATTGAAGGCGATCCGCTTGGCATTGCTGATGAGAGCGTTACAGTTAATGTCTATCCTAACCCAACTGACGGCATGATTACCATTGAAGCCGACAACATTAGCGAAATAGTGATTATGAACATGATGGGTCAGATTGTAGGACGTTATGCTGACATTAACGGTTCATCCGCCAATATCGACATGAGCGGTTATGAGAATGGCACTTACTTGGTACGCATCATTACAGACAGTTCTGTAATTGTCAAGAATGTTGTTAAGATGTAATTGACATCAACCGCATTTATAACAAAAAAGGGTGACCCAACGGTCACCCTTTTTTATTGCCTGTCACTGCTCGCTTCTCGTCCTGCCACATTACATGGCAGGTGAGATGAACCTGATCGCCTTGTCCATTATCTCAACTTTGAAATAGGTGTCTTCCATTATCTCACCGTCAATTGATATGGCAAACTTATTGTCGGAAGTCATCTCCACGACTTTGCCTCTTTTGTATGTGGTTATTTTCTTGAATTTGGGATCTTCAAGATAGGTGCCGTTGGAATAAGCCTTTAACATGGTGGCAAACTTGATGATGGACACAGGGGCAATAAGACTTACGTCTATCAGCCCGTCGTCATTCAGTGACCTGGGACCGCAAATGAAACTTCCTCCGACAAAACGGCCGTTTGACAAAGTGCATAACATCAGATTGTCCTTGTTGATAGGCTCTCCGTCAACTTTAACTTTAATGTGATTTCTTCTTGAGGTGAACAGGGCTTTGACAATGCCGTATGTGTAAGAACTCTTGGGACCTCCGATAATAGGCTTGCGCTTTACCTGTATCATGGTCTTTGCAACCATGGCGTCAAAGCCGAAATTACAGACATTCAGTGAATACCGGTCGCGCACCTTCATCAGGTCAACCTGATGCGGCGTGCCGTTGATGATTGATTTGAAATTTAAAAAACCGTCTTTCCCGCCATAGTATTTTACAAAATCGTTACCGCTGCCTGAAGGATAACATGACATCTCGGCATTCTTGAATCCGGCAATGCCGCTGACCACTTCATTGATGGTTCCGTCACCGCCGCATGCATAAAACCTGACATCGGTGTCCGGATTGGCGGTGCACCATTGCCTGATGTATGTGGTGGCGTCACCCTGACATTTGGTGACGTATGTTTCATAGTCTATTTTGTTGTCAAATTCCTTGAGTTTGTAGGTTATTTCATTTGTAGCATCTTTTTGGCCTGCAATCGGGTTTATTATAAATATATGTTTCATTCCATAAAATTTTGGCGCGCAAAAGTAATAAAAAATCGGAAATTACTGCGACAGGAGTTCGTCTATGGCGGCGGAGATGGGTTTGAAGCCGTTGAAACGGTGTCCGTAGCCGGTGAAATATCTGAAATTATGACATTGCGGATACAGTTTTTCAAGATAATGATGGTCGCCCAGCATCTCATCGTCTTCAGAAAGAAGAAATATTGTGTTTTTGTCTTCGGGCTCTATCTTTGAAAAATCTTTCTCTTCAAATTCCTTGTATGTCTCCAAGTCTTTTTCTGTCAGTATATAACGCTCTTTGGTCACAAAGTTCCGGTTTTCGCCGATATGTTTGGCTAAAGTCACGGAAGGTTGTGTCACGGGATTTATGGCAAGGCATCCAGTGTGATGTTTTGCGGCACCGTATAAAGACAGGAACCCGCCCATGGATGTGCCGACAACCAAATCAATCCTGTTTGTGATGAATTGCGAGTTGAGCTGTTTCAAAGTCGCTTTCAAATCCTTGTAGTTGAAGGTGGGAGTCAGTATTTTCCATTTGGGATACATTTTCCTGAGTGCTTCAGCCTTGGTGCCTGTGCCTGCTGAATTGAACCCATGGATATATAATATTGTGCTCATTGTCAGTATATGATTTTCAAAATGCAAAAATAATAATTATATATTATTTTTTA
>CALFIZ010000097.1 GCA_937877575.1 uncultured Marinilabiliales bacterium
TCTGTCACTGTCGTTGATGCCTTTGAACATGATATACTCAAACGAAGGGAAACGCTGCTTCCCCCAGTCATGTTCACGCAATGCTGACATTATGTCAGAAATGTGATACACTTCATTCATCGGAATCAATTGTGAACGTTCTTCTTCAAAGGGAGAATGAAGGCTGATGGCAAGATTGCAGTCACAGTCGTTCAGAAATCTTTTTATGCCCGGCACAATGCCGACCGTCGAGACAGTAATCTTTCTTTTCCCTATCTTAAAGCCGTATTCTGCCGTCAGTATCTCTATGGATTTCAGCACATTGTCATAGTTGTCGAAAGGTTCTCCCATACCCATGAAAACTATGTTGGTGATAATATTCCGTTCAGGTATGGCATTAAGCTGATTAATGATGTCATGCACCGACAGTTTCTCCTGAAAGCCCTGTTTTGCGGTGTAGCAGAAAGCACACCCCATCTTGCAGCCCGCCTCGGAAGAAACGCAAAGTGTATTTCTGTCATTGTTGTTATCAGGAATGAACGCTGTCTCAATATAATTTCCGCCCTCGGTTTTGAACAGGTATTTTTTCGTTCCGTCAACAGATATTTTAACATCGAGCGGCGGATTAACGCCTATCTCATAATTTTCAGCCAAAAGCCGCCGGTTATCCTTTGAAATATTGGTCATTACATCGTATGACTGCGCACCGGCATTGTAAAGCCAATATGTCAACTGCTTTGCCACGTAACTCTTTATTCCAAGTTGTTCAACAGCTTGGGTCATCTCCCCTATTGTCTTTCCCGTTAAAGTCATAAATTATCTGAAACACTACTTTTTTGGAATGTTTTTTGCAAAGGTAACATAATTTGTTTTACTTTTGTAGTCTTAAATAGAGAATTATGGATAAAGAAAAAAAGTCATCACAGATGCTGGCCGATATTATTGGCGAGATTATGCTGTCGAAGAAAGCTAATGATGTGGTTATTATGAACTTAAAGCCGTTGCCAAACACAATTTGTGATTATTTTGTGGTATGTCATGGCAACTCTTTCGTACAAATTCAGACAATCCGTGATGCTGTCATTGATGAGGTTAGAAAGGCTGTCAGTGAGAAACCATGGCATGTTGAAGGCGCGAATGATTCGGAATGGTTGCTGATAGACTATCAGAATGTCATAGTGCATATTTTTCTGAACAGGGCAAGGGAGTATTACAAAATTGAGGATTTGTGGGCAGATGCAGAGTTCTCACACCTCAAGGATACTGCCGCAGGAGCAGACAAGACCGTCTCTGTATAATAAATTAACCAAGAATAATTATGTCAAAGAAAGATAACAATACAACAGAACAATTTGATTATAACGGGATGCCAAGGAGCCGGCGACCACGAAGGTTCAGCTTTGCGTGGGTTTGGCTGGTGCTTGGACTTTTCCTAATCGGCTACAATTTCTTCTACTACAAAGGAGAGTCGCAAGAGACTGACTGGAAGGCTTTCAAAGAAATGTTGGCAGACGGTGACGTGGAAAAAATAATTCTTGTCAACAAGGAATATGTGGAGATATACATCAAGCCCGACAAGATTTCAAAATACAAGCAAAACGGTGAACGTTCAACCATATTCAAAAACACTCCTATGTTTACTTACAACATCGGCAGCATTGAAAAGTTTGAAAGTGATGTGGTGACCGTACAGGAGGATGCGGGAATCAGTGAAAACGACATGGTTTACATATCGAATGAGACGCGGCGCAACTGGGGAGGTGAAGTCCTGTATTTTATACTTCCACTGCTGATATTTGCCATATTCATGGTTTTCATGTTCAGAGGGGTTGGACGTAGCGGAGGCGGTGTCGGTGGAATGGGAGGACAGATATTCAACATAGGCAAATCACAGGCTCAGCTTTTCGACAAAAACACATCATCCATAACATTCAAAGATGTTGCCGGATTGGAGGAAGCCAAAGTGGAAATCATGGAAGTGGTTGATTTTCTGAAGAATTCAAAGAAATACACCGACCTTGGAGGCAAGATTCCGAAGGGGGTTCTCCTCGTCGGTCCTCCGGGAACGGGCAAAACGCTGTTGGCAAAGGCTGTCGCAGGAGAAGCGAAAGTTCCTTTCTTCTCACTTTCAGGTTCCGACTTCGTGGAAATGTTTGTCGGTGTCGGTGCCTCCAGGGTCAGAGACCTGTTCAAACAAGCCAAGGACAAAGCTCCGTGCATCATCTTCATAGATGAAATCGATGCCATTGGCCGTGCAAGAGGCAAAAGTATCGCCAGCGGAGCCAACGACGAACGTGAAAGCACCCTGAACCAACTCTTGACAGAGATGGACGGTTTCGGCACCAACAGCGGTATCATCATCATGGCAGCCACCAACCGTGCAGACATACTGGATGGTGCATTGCTTCGTGCCGGACGTTTCGACCGTCAGATTCATGTTGACTTGCCCGACCTGAGCGAGCGTAAGGAAATCTTCATGGTGCATCTGAAGCCCCTCAAGATAGACGAAAC
>CALFIZ010000098.1 GCA_937877575.1 uncultured Marinilabiliales bacterium
GGTATTGTATGGATTGTATTTATTGTGCTGATGGTTGTCAGTCTGATTGTCAGCAAGACGTTGAACAGAAAGATAGAGGAATACTCACAAGAGATGATACCAAGCGGTATGACCGGCAGAGAGGTGGCTGAAAAAATGCTCAAATCTTTCGGAATAACCGATGTCAAGGTCCAGTCGGTTGCCGGCAAACTTACCGACCATTATAATCCGACCGATAAGACCCTGAATCTCAGTGAGACAACGTATAATATGAACAGTGTCGCCGCCGCTGCGGTTGCCGCTCACGAATGCGGACATGCAGTCCAGCATGCAGCCGGCTACAAATGGTTGAAGATGCGTTCCGCCATGGTTCCTTTTGTACAGTTCGGATCCCGCTGGTCACAATGGATTCTTCTCGCAGGCATGTTGCTGCTGGGAGTGTCATCATTAGTGAGTTTCGGTAGAACACTGCTGATAATAGGCATTATCCTCTTCTCTTTGACGACTATTTTCTCATTTGTGACTTTACCCGTGGAATATAACGCATCCGACCGTGCCCTTAAATGGCTCGAAACCTCAGGTATGGTGGTCGGTGAGCAGCACGACAAGGCTCAGGATGCACTCAAATGTGCTGCAAGAACTTACGTTGTCGCCGCACTTTCATCTTTGGCAACATTGCTGTACTACATTGCGATTCTTAATAATCGGAGAAGCTGACAGCCGGTGATGTTGCAAGTCATCGGTTAGTTTGATGATTTTCGGTTTTCCTCAAGAGGATTCTTTTTAAATCTATGCCCAACGCTTCTAACGGCGAGGCGGCATTGGCTTGTTTCAAGGTCACTTCCTGCTTTCCTGCTTCGACTGCTATCTTACCTATGTAAGTGGTTTGAACCATCTTGTCAACACCTGGGAAGGTGTGCGTAATGCTCTGACTGCCAATGCTTAATGACAACACTTTTTCGTCAACATCCGGGAGATAAACCGCAAAGGCATCGTATGTGCCTGACTCTTTCACGTCAACAAACCAAGATTTCCGGGAGTTGGCTTGTGTGGTCATATAGCTGCGTCCGTCAACGGCTGCATGGGTGATGGCGTTGTCTCCGCTGAGGATTATGCTGCCGTCCTCCTCCGGCAAAATATACGAATGTCCGATTTTTATGTCCTCATCCTTAAAAGTCAACACTATGGTGACAAGGTCGCATGACGTGTCTTTGCATCTGATTACCAAATCATTGCCATCCATGATATGCGCAACGGGTAAATCTTTGTCCGACAGGCAGTATATACTGTCAATCTGACTGTCAATGTTTTTGCAGACAACTGGTTTGCTTATATCTGAGATGGTGATGTACAGCTTGTTCCCCTTCCTTGTACAGCAACCATTGTCAAGTTTGTCAAACATCGTGGGCTGACTGCCGTATATGGCTTCGCTGTTGGCTGAAGTCCATTTGCCAATATCTCTCAGAACATTTTTCTCGTAGTCAATGACATTGCCGTTGCCGTCGGGACCGATGTTGAGCAGGAAGACCCCGCCGTGGCTTACGGTTTGCATCAATCTTGTAATCTGCTGTTTGCATTGCAGCTTTTCGTCGATGCGTTTCTGCCAGGACTTGTATCCCCATGTCCCATACATGGATGCCGGATTGTCCCATGCGATGCTTTCGTATCCTGCAACGTCACCGTTGTCGGGAAGCGTAAGATAATCGCCCTGATAATTCATGATTCTACCGCTGATGAGACATGATGGCTGGATTGATTTCACCACTTGTCTGAAATGCTTGCTCTGCTCGGGCGTCAGCAGTCCCATGTCGAACCATATTGTTTCGATTTCGCCATAATTGGTAAGCAGTTCCGTAAGCTGTGACACAATGCATTGCTCCAACTCATCGGTGATGGTTTCGAGAGGACTGTAAACCTGGTTCACATACTGGGTGCAGTCAGTGGTCGTATCGGGTTCGAGACGTGGTATTCCCCCACTGAAATGCCAGTCGGGCAGTGAGTAGTACAGTCCGAATTTCATGCCGTGACGGTGACAGGCGTCAGAAAGTTCCTTAACGACATCGCGTCCGAATGGAGTGGCGTCAACAACATTGTAACCGGTTGTGGCAGTTTTGAACATACAGAACCCGTCGTGATGTTTTGAGGTGAAGACAATGTATTTCATGCCGGCTTCCTTTGCAAGCAGAACGATTGAGTCGGCATTCCATCCCGTCGGATTGAATTGCTTTGCAAGTTGCTCATAATCAGCAACCGGTATGCGTGCGTGGTTCATTATCTGTTCAGCATAATAATTGATGTGTCTGCCGTTCCATACCCCTGCCGGAATGGAATAAAGCCCCCAGTGAATAAACATCCCGAATTTGTCGCTCTGCCATTCCTCAAGATGCTGTTTGGTTATTTCATCAATGTTGATGCTGTCTCTTACAGTGATATTGTCTGACATTTTGTCGTAACTGTTGCATGAGAACAGTACCGACACGAGTATGACAAGTGTGAGTGTTTTGTTGATTTTCATATATTTATGTGATTATTTCACGTATTGGTTGTAGAAATCCATCGGATTGTCGATTATGCGCCATGCGCCGTTCTCTTCAAGCTCTTTGCGTGTGCGGTAACCCCAAGTGACTCCGATAGGCTTGATTCCTGCATTGCGCGCGGTAATCATATCCACATTTGAATCTCCGAGATAAAGGGTCTCGTCAGGACTGACATTGACTGTTGACAAAATTTTGTTGACCATTTTCGGATCCGGTTTTGTGGTGATGTCACCGCCCGGACCTACCGCTGCAGCAAAATTTATCTCAGGGAAATAGTATTTGAGCAGAAAATCCACACCTTCCTGAAACTTGTTGGATGCTACCGCCAATTTGATGTTATTATCCTGTAATGTGTTGAGTAGCAGTGGTATGTCTTTGTAGGGATAGGTCTTTTCGTTAATATGGCTTTTATAATAACCGAGAAATTCAAGTGTGAAACCGACAAGATAGTCTTTGGTTCGGAACTCTTCAGGAACGGAGCGTTCGATGAGTTTCCTGATGCCGTTACCGATGAATGCATTGTATTCATCCAATGTGTGGGTCGGATGTTTGTGTTGTGTTAACACATAGTTGGTTGCATCAGCCAAATCGCCGATGGTATTGAGTAATGTTCCGTCTAAGTCAAAAATAACTAATTTCAGCATTGTATGTTTTTTTAAAAATACAAAAGTAGTATTTTTGCATAGTTTTTGCGGCTTTTATGTGTTGATTTTTAGAATAATATTATGGAATGGATACAATTGATAGGCGGTTTTGTTCTGCTGCTTTTAGGCGGTGAATTCCTTGTCCGAGGCGGAGTTTCCATTGCCAGGAGGTTTAATGTGTCGCCATTGGTGATAGGTTTGACTATAGTGGCGTTCGGCACTTCGGCTCCGGAACTGTTGGTAAGCATTAATGCCGCTCTTTCAGGTCATCCGGAAATCTCCATAGGAAACGTAGTCGGCTCCAACATTGCCAATATCGCATTGATTCTTGGCAGTTCGGCATTAATTCATCAGATGCTGATAACAAGTGAAACCATAAAATTCGATATTCCGATACTGATGCTGGCATCCCTTCTGTTTGCCTCTGCCGCAACCGATGGGGAAATAAGCAGGGTTGAAGGCATAGCCGGACTTGTTTGCCTGGCGATGTTTATAATGCTTCAGGTTCGGAATATTAGAAAAGACAAGGATAAAATCAAGGTTGACGATATAGATGAAAGTAAGACTTACCCTCTTTTTGTATCAATTCTAATTGTGATAGCATCTTGTTTTGCCTTGTCTTATGGTGCTGATTTTCTGATAGATGGGGCTACAGTCATAGCCCGCGATTTCGGCGTTTCCGAGAGAATCATAGCAGTGACGATAGTCGCATTGGGAACCAGTCTTCCTGAATTGGTTACATCGGTCATTGCTGCCATAAAGAAGGAAAGTGATCTTGCAGTGGGCAATATAGTCGGTTCCAACATTTTCAACATATTCTGCATAATCGGCGTTTCGGCCACCATAACTCCTATCAGGTTTGCATGGAGTGACTTTTCATTTGATTTCGTTTGGATGTTGGCTCTGACATTGCTGATGTTTGTCCTGATTCTCGTCAGAAAGCCGTACGACCTCAACAAAATCGGCGGCACGACACTGCTGTTGTCGTATATCGTCTATATGTTACTTGTGCTTTGATTTCCTGTCCCAACGTCTCTTACTGCTTCTGCATTCCTCTTGATTTTAAATCCTATTGCGGCAATGAAAATCGACATTAGCGGCGAGATCAGATTGAAGAAACAATAGGGGAAATAGGCCATTGTCGGCACACGCAGAACAGTTGCCTGTGTCATGCCGCAGGTATTCCATGGAATAAGCACTGATGTCACTGTTGCGGAATCTTCCGCAGAACGGCTCAGAAGCCTGCTTTCGTACCCCTTCTCTTTGTATAGGTCCTTGAAAAGACTGCTTGTGATTATTATTGACAGATATTGGTCGCTCGTGGTGATGTTGGATATGATGCCTGTTGTGACAGTGGATGCTACAAGTCCCGTCCTGTTTCTGACAATCTTTATCAGTTGGTCGGTGAGGCTGCGAATCATGCCGCTCCCCATCATCGAGGCACCGAAAACCATCGCGCACATTATCAGAAACACTGTGTTCAACATACCGTTCATACCTGTCGTTGACACTAACTCATTTACTTGAGCACTGCCCGTGTCTATGTTTGTCGAGCCATAATATGCCTGCATCAGTCCTTTGAAACCGTCCCGGAATGTCAGCGATGTGAACCCGTCCCCACCACCGTTTGCTATCTGCCAAATGATATCTGGCTGGAATATCAGGGCAAAAATGCCGGCCAATAGCGATGCAATGAATAATGTAGGCAATGCGGGAACTTTCAGAATAATCATTATCGCCGTCAACACCGGTACCAGCAGAAGCCACGGGGAAATGTTGAATGTATTTGCCAATGCCGAAGAGAAGACATCAACTTGAACAACATCGTTTGTTTGGTGTAATATGCTGACAGTCAAGAATATTATTAATGCTATTGTAATCGATGGAACGGTCGTTATCATCATATATCTGATGTGGGTGAACAACGGAGTTTCCGTAGATGATGAGGCAAGAATGGTCGTGTCGGACAGCGGTGAAATCTTGTCGCCGAAATATGCCCCTGAAATAATAGCGCCTGCTATCCAGCCGGGACTGAAGCCTTCAGCAATCCCGATTCCTATCAACGCAACCCCTATTGTCGCAATTGTGGTCCATGAACTGCCGGTCATAAGCGATATCAGCGCACACAATATGCACGCGGCAAAAAGAAATATCTTCGGCGAGATTATCTTCATGCCGTAATATATTAGGGTCGGAACCACACCGCTCACCATCCATGAACCCGCTATTGCTCCAATCAACAACAAGATAATCAATGAAATACATACAGTCTTGATATTGTTTTGCATGGCATTCTCAAAGTCATCCCAGGGTACTTTGTAGAAGACCGTTGATATGAATATCGTTAAGCCGGCGGACAACAGAAGGGCTACCTGACTTCCGCCTGACAATGCGTCTGTTCCGAAATATTTGATTACGAAAAACAACAGCAGTATCAAAAACAATATAATGAACTTGTTGATTATGTAAAAAAGACTCCAAATTTGCCACTCGACCAGGTAAATCAGATAAAAGCACAATTAGATCAGCTTAATGCTCTTTTTGTTGAGTGAAAGCAAAAATTGCAGGCATTGTGATACAATCAAGTGCAGGTTAATAAACCAACAGAAGTGAAAAAATGATCAGTGACTAATTTTTCATGGAAGAAGGTGGCTATATGATGTTCAGTAGTATTATTGTTAATATTTGCATGATTTTTCCTAACATTATCATCATTAATCAAAAATCCAAATGCTTTAGCATGAATTTGAGTATACGCAGCGACAGCGAAGATGTTGCTACAAGCATTTACAGGATTAATATTCTGAAGTGTAATCCTCGTAATGTTGTGAGTCATTATTTCCAATATTTATAGACTGATTACTGTAAAAAATCAGTGAAAATGAAAATTTATTCGATGATTAATTTGATGATTTGTATGAGCCGGTGCCATGTGAGCATTAATCTGAATAATTTTCTGACAAATAAATAAAATTGAAACAGAGACTGAACAAATTGATTACGATATAATTCAGCCTTATCTTGTTTGAAGAGTGGAAAATGAATGAATAGATGAATTTACTCGTCCATATGATGACGAGACAATTGCTTGAGTTGGAAATAAGTATCCACTTATTGCTCCATCAGAGATGGCGTTTTCTCTTAGATGGGATGAATTAACGAAATTAACTAACCAAGAATTCCCAGCATGATACGAAATAGTTGGAATTAAACTTTTGTGTGGAAATAAAGATGGAACTATTCTAGAGCTACAAAATAATACTGATAATCATTGATGGTATAAATTCTGATGAACATGTTTATATTCAGAAAAATGAACTTACACTCATTGAATAGAAATAACTTATGATAATACTATATCAAGAGAGAGAAAAATAGAAACATACAGCTTGAAATCCTTGGATTTTACATCAGAAGTGTCAATAAATAATAAATTTGGTAAATTATCCAGTGAGGGTTGAGAGTTTAGAGTTTGAAAAGCTCCAGCAAAAGTTACAGTAGATACAAGTCAGATTTTCCGTGATTTCTCTACTAAATGATATGAAGTAGAGTGGGATATGGATTGAGATTTTAACAGCGATAGAACTAATATAGTTAATTTTGATTATTCATATAAAGTGCCACAAGTTTATTATGTTGGTTATAAATTCCCTGAGATTTATGATGATTTATGGTATAGATTTCCAGTTAGAGTTGAACCGAGTGATGTCCCTGTATGTGAAGTTAATCTTGAGAAATTTCCATGAACCAGTGGTAAATTCCAGATTTCTACTAATTTCATAGATGGAACGTTACCATCCACAATTTCGTTATATAAGTATACTATGATAAATAGATCTACAAATCAGGTTTTAGAAGAGAAAAAGAATGAAAATCAAAAAATTTCCTACGAATTCCCTGATAAATGAAATTACGTTGTAGTTGTGGATTATGTGACTGTTGATTGAAAGCAATGACAATGTGAGTCAGATTTAATTCAACTGGAAAAGGAAGAATTTGATGTGGAGTATTTATTACAGGCAAAGGATTCAGATTCATGAAAATTTAAGGATATTTGTAGCTCTAAAAATATAGATAACAATAATTGTACGGAGATAAATTTGGAAACGATACCGCAAACCTATCAGTTAAAGATACAATCAATAACACCTGTTACCAAAAATACAACTCAAGGAGTATATTTTGAGGAAGAAAAGACTAGAGAAAATACTCACTCTTTGATGGAAGACAATAGTGTATATGAATTCACAGTTCCTAATGAATGAAATTATGAATTAAGAATTATAACATCTGATAAAAGTAGTTGAATAGATGATGCAACTAAAATTATTAAAATTTATGCGGAAAAACCGGATATCGTATGAATTATTTCTATCACATCTGGTGAAGAAGACTCTCAAGAAAGGAAACAGATATCAGAATGATTTTCTCCATTAACAGTATTTTTGGATGCATCAAAGACTGAGGTAAATGTTCCATGAGATGAAATTATCTATTTTACATGGGATTTTGGCGATGGACAAGTAAAAAAGAATCAACAGAACTGAATAGTGTCTCATACATATAGTTATGATTATGCCAATGAAAATTGAATATTCACTCCTACTGTTACGGTTAAAACCTTGAAGTGAGAAACTCAGGTGATTAAATGACCAACTTTACACATAAAAAAACAACTTGTGGATGTAAATCTAATGTCAACGACACATCCATCATGACAGGCTCCAATCGGTTCCGAGGTATGATTCCTTGCAGAGTTTGATGGAATGCCTGAAAAAATGACTCGAGATTTCTGAGATGGAACTCCTGTTTATTCTTGTCAGTGAAGGGTATGTGCAGATTTGTCACATCTATATGATAAAAAGTGAGTTTTTACAGTTAAAGTTACTTTAGATTTTGATTCAATTCAGCAAGTAAAGAAAGAAATGAATTTTAAAATTTATTAATTATAATACTAATAATAATGAAAATTCAGAAACGAATTCAAGATTAAGTTTTATGAACAATCAAAACCAAGCAAATAATGAATATAAATATTATGAATTATGTAATATGATATATCTCGGGAAATTCGAAGAAATAGAAAATTATTTCCAATCTAAATTATTAAGTCCACAAAATTATATAAATTACAATATTAAATTTAAAAGTATAGACGAAGAAATAAAATTCGTTTCTTTGCATATTATTAATTTAATAGGTTTATTAAACTATGATAAAGCGTATCAATTATCTAAAGATGCTATAAAATATTTTTGCAATAAAAACAGTAATTATTTATACCAAATATATTTAGAATATTTTTACATCGGAATATATCGTGAGTTTATTTATTTAGAAGAAAAAAATAGTAAATTTAATTATAATTTAAAACCAATAATAGAAAAAATATGCACAGAATTAATCGATGTTTTAAGACGATTAATTCTTTTATTAGATATGAAAAAAAAGAGATTCGAAGATGAAATTAAAATGAGTAATAATGAAATCAAATTAGAGAAAATAAATCCAAATAATAATGAAAATAGTAATAATATAATACAAGATGAATTAACAAAGATATATAAAAAGCAATTTGAGGCCAATGAAATTAAATTTTCTTTTAATCGTTATTCAAAAGGACAAATTAATTATAATATTTATATAATTATATAGTTATATATCTTATCTTTA
>CALFIZ010000099.1 GCA_937877575.1 uncultured Marinilabiliales bacterium
CCGAGATCTACACTCTTTCCCTACACGACGCTCTTCCGATCTGCATTCGAACATCTGAAAACCAAATATTCCGAGACTGAGAGTTTTTATATCTTCTGCGGAATCGGAAACAACGGCGGAGATGGTTTCGTCATCGCACGTATGCTCCTGCAGAACGGCTTCGATGTCAAGGTGTTCTGGCTTTGTTTTACCGATAATGTCTCGCCGGACTGCCGCACCAATTATGAACGCCTTATACGCATCGATGATTCGGTGGTGACAATTTTGTCTGTTGACGATGCAGCCATTATCGCTGAAGATAATTTTCTGTTTCCCGATGCGGAGACCGACTGCGTCATTATTGATGCTATCTTCGGCTCAGGACTCTCAAGGCCTGTCTCTGAGGAATATGCTCCTGTTTTCGAACTGATAAATAACAGTCACCACAGAATAATCTCAATCGATATGCCTTCAGGACTCTTCGGCGATGTCTCCTCCGATGAGAATACACCTATTATTAAGGCTGATGAGACTCTTACTTTTCAGATACCGAGACTGTCATTCTTTTTCCCTGACAATTATCAGTATGTCGGCGAGTTCATTACTTTCAATATAGGATTGGATAAGAGTTATATTGATAATGCTAATACGGATAACTTATTGATTAACAATAGGATGTATAATGCCATCAGGAAACCGAGAAAGAAATTCGACCATAAGGGGAAATTTGGCCATGCCTTGTTGATTGCCGGCAGTTATGACAAATGCGGGGCTGCAATACTTTCTGCAAAGGGATGCATGCGCAGTGGGGTGGGACTGCTTACCGTTGACGTTCCGAAGTCCTGCCAAATGGCTTTGAACATATCCCTGCCTGAAGCAATGTACGATTCGTTGGATAATCCGGATTTGAATTTCAGCAAATTCACATCTATAGGAATCGGACCCGGAATCGGCACCAGCGAATATGCTCTCAACAAATTTGAGATGCTGCTCTCAAAATGTCACGAAAACACGAATTTGGTAATTGATGCCGACGGACTGAACCTGCTTTCCCAAAACAAAATGCTTTTCGACCTTTTACCCGAGAATACCATACTTACTCCCCATCCTAAGGAGTTTGCAAGACTTTTTGGTGAGTATCCAAATGATTATGAGCGTATTATAGCCCAAAAAGAGTTTTCGGCAGAATATAATGTCATTATAGTATATAAGACGGCGCATACCTCCATCAGTATGCCCGATGGCAGAATGTATTTCAATTCTACGGGAAATCCCGGAATGGCGACCGCAGGCAGCGGGGACGTACTGACAGGTATGATTACGGGACTGCTATCCCGCGGCTATTCCCCTGAGGATGCTGCAATTCTCGGCGTTTATCTGCACGGACTTGCAGGTGATAAGGCCGCAACTGTCATAGGTCAGGAATCACTTATAGCATCCGATATTGTAAGTTACCTGTAGTCTGTCGAATGAAAATCGTTGTCGTTTCTGATTCATTCAAGGGATGCGCTTCAAGCAGGGAGATCAATGATTTGATTGAGGAAGGTGTCAGACGTGCCGTTCCTGATTCGGTAGTGGTAAAAATACCTGTTGCTGATGGCGGGGAAGGTACAGTCGATGCCCTGATGTCGGAAGCCGGTGACAAACGCTGTTTTTTTGAAGTCACAAACCCGATGGGCGATTCAGTGACGGCTGAAGTCGGAGTCATCAATGACAATACCGCCGTTGTGGAAACGGCTTCTGCTTCAGGACTTGTCCTAATCGCTTCCGATGACCGTAATCCGCTGATTGCAAATACTTTTGGCACCGGTCAGCTGATGCTTCATGCAATGGATGTTCTGTGCCGGCATCAATCCGAATCTCGGAAGAAGCTGTTCGTGGGACTTGGCGGAAGTGCCACCAATGACTGTGGTATGGGTATGGCAAGTGCGTTAGGCTACGTTTTCCTTGACAAAAACGGGAATGTTGTTGAACCTTTCCCTTATAATATGATAAAGGTATCATCTATCGACTGCTTGCACGCCAGTAAGAAATTGTTCGATTGTGACATCGTCGGTATCTGTGATGTGCGAAATCCGCTTTATGGTGCGCAAGGGGCAACAGCTGTTTTCGGGCGACAGAAAGGTGTGACGGAGAATAATTTCACTCTGCTTGATGACGGACTGAAAAATTTGGCTGAAGTTATTCATTTTCAGTTAAATAAAGATGTTGCCAATGTTCCGGGTGCCGGTGCGGCCGGTGGTCTGGGCGCCGGTCTGATGGCTTTCTGCAATGCAACTTTACAAAGCGGAATTGAGACAGTCCTTGACATGTCGAATTTTGATGAGATAATAAAAGATGCCGACTTAGTGATTACCGGTGAGGGTTGCATCGACAGCCAGTCGGTATATGGCAAGGTGCCTGTGGGCGTTGCGAGGCGTTCTAAAATACAGAATGTTCCTGTGCTTGCGGTTGTCGGACAGATGAAATGCAGTGCTGATGAACTGAAACCGTTTGGAATTGATGCAGTGGTCAGCACAGTCAGCCCTTCGGTTTCACCCGAGAAGTCAATTGCAGGGTTTGGAAACCTGATTCCCGATGTGGTGAGCCGGTATCTCTCTTATATGTTAAATGTTTGATTTTTGTTACCTTTGCGGAGGATTAAAATAATATATTGTAAATTATAAACCACTAAATATCAAGTGAATATGAAAAGTAAACTTTTTTTGATACAATGTTTGATAATGTTGTCGGCGCTGAATGCGGTATCTCAGGATGAATACCTTGAAGGGCAAAGTTGCACATCAATAATGGTAGGATGTAAGGCGTCAACCGACGGCTCGGTAATCACTTCCCATACTTGCGACGGATTTTATCGTACGTGGGTGACATGGGAACCTGCCGCCGACCATAAAGAGGGGACTATGCATAAGGTTTATAAGGGGACTATGCATACAGAGACTCCTGCAAGCATGGAGAAGGTTGAGCTATCCTCAGATCTGAAGTTCTTGAGCAAAGTTCGTCCAAATCCCTGCAGTAATTTCTGCTATCTTGCTGTTTCAGATTCTGGTACGAACTTGTAAAATCCGCCAAATCTCGTGTGCAGATTCAAATCGAGATTTGGCGGATAGATCGGAAGAGCACACGTCTGAACTCC
>CALFIZ010000100.1 GCA_937877575.1 uncultured Marinilabiliales bacterium
CCGCATTGATTGAACAGATTCATGTCATCCGTCCTGCTTTATTTGAACTCAGATTCCCGCCTCAATACACCAATTGGTTGCCTTTTTATTGGGCTGGTTTTCACCAGGAGACCCGTTACACCTATCGAATAGAAGACTTGAGCAATATGGAAAAGGTTTGGTCTGCATTTTCATACGCCAAGCAGAAGCAGATAAACAAAGCCAAAGACGAACTACTGATTGACTACAGCATGAGTACAGATGAGTTTTATGCTTTGCAAAGCAAGCAGTGGGCAACGAAAGGCGAGCGGAATGTATTGAGTAAACGGTTGGTAGAGCATGTGATTGAAACGGCTCGCGAGCGGGGTCAGGGAATGATAGTCAGAGCCAAAGATAAAGACGGCCACACGCATGCCGCCATTTTTGTGGCATGGGACGAACATTCTGCCTATGAGTTGATGTCTGCCATCCATCCCGACTTTCGCGCTTCAGGAGCCTCCACCTTGGTGGTGTGGGAAGGTATGAAACGCCTGAGCAAGACCACTGGGGCATGGGATTTCGAGGGAAGTATGATAGAGAGTGTGGAAAACTCCTTCAGACAATTTGGAGCCACACAGACACCTTATTTTGTTATCACCAAAAACGATTTCTTAGGGAAATTATATCACCTATGCAAACGATAAGCAGAGACATATTTTACGAGAAGACAAGCGGTTTTGCGTGGATATCGTTTTCTCAGACGGATGCCTATTGCAGGGCGATTGTGCCGGCTGACACGTTGCGTTATTATTTAGATAACGAATCAGACCCGCAGATAGGTTGCGTAGGGTATGTGAAAAGCAAATGGGGAAAGAAAATGCTGGTGATTCATGGGGAGTGCTTAAAAACTGAGAGAATAAACCGAAAAATCAGGGAGTCGTTTTATGCCGACCTGCTTCAAACGTCGTTTGATATATTTGAATTAAACTTAGACACTCCATATAGTTGCGAGGACGAGATAGCTCTTCGCAAAGCCGGTTGGCTGAGGCCTGTAGGAATGTTTTCCACCACTCTCTCAAAAGTGATTGATTTGCAGCAGCCGTTTGCTTTCAGGCATGACTGGCAGCACAATCTGAAAAAAGCGGCACAGAACAACTTAAGATTCCGGATGTCTGACAATTCCGAACAAGATATAGAGGTTTTCTGCCACTTATATCAAGACATGATGCAACGAAAGCATTTTGCAGACATTGAGTTGAACGCCACCTTTTTGCGGCAACTGCTTTCCGACAAGCGTTTTGTGATGTCATTTGCCGAAACTGAGGCAGGAGAGATTATAGCCGGAAGAATTGTTTTTGCACCTGAACACAGAAAAGCGCAAAGTCTGTTTGCCGCCTCCTCATTGCAAGCCCGCCAGACCTCAGCCGCCTATTTTCTTTATGAGCAGTTTCTACTCCACCTGTCTTCTCTTGGAATGCTGACTTATGATATGGGGCGCCTTTCGCCGGCTACTCATCAGAAGAATAATCTATTCATCTTCAAAGACGGGATAGTCGGAGATTATGTGCAGTATCAAGGCGAATGGGAATATTGCAAACGGAGTTGGTATTCACCTTTGCTATACCTTTTTAAGAAACATATTTGGAAGCGGGTGAGGACATGAAGAATTACATTCATCTCAAATATATTCTGTTTTTTATACTCGCTTCATTATTTCTTCCGAGTTGCCAAAAAGAAGAAAATTTACTTCTTCCGGAATTACATATAGAATTGAAAGATGGTGAGTATGAGAAGGTGCTTAAAGATAAAAGATATAAGGCATCCGGAAGTGTTACATTATTGGATGAACACGGTCAATTAATGTATGTTAACAAATTGCAACATTTTCGCGGACGAGGACATTATTCTTGGCAGCAAAAGAAGAAGCCATATCAATTCCGTTTATATAATCAGATATCTTTATTAGGCATGCAAACAGCGCAACGTTATTGCCTGCTACAATGTTCTAATGATGAGACTTGTTTAAGAAATGCCATTGCGCTTAAGACATCACAAAAAACCGGATTAGGCGGTGCCGATGTAAGACATGTTTATCTATTCATCAATGGCAAGAAACAAGGAATCTACCTGCTCACCACTCATATAGAAGCGACTATGGAATGCATCGGGAAGTCCGATATTGATGTGTTATTATATTTAAGCGGATACTCTGAATACAAGCAGGGATTTATTTCAAATAATGAAGAAAGAAATCAATTAACGGGCGAAACAAGGAAACAACAGACAGCACAAGCAATAGCAGATGGAATACAAAAATACTTACAACAATATAAATAACCGACCGATAGGATTTTTTGATTCTGGAGTAGGCGGATTGACTGTTTTTGATAAGGTCAGGAAGTTTTTGCCGAATGAAAATACCATATATTTTGGTGATACAAAAAATATGCCGTACGGCGAAAAAACTCAAGATGAGCTTATAGGTTTTGCGGATAAGATATTCAAATTTTTTGAGAAACAGAATGCAAAAGCTGTTGTAATGGCTTGTAACACAACGTCAGCCGTTACTTATGAAGCATTAAAAGACAAGTATAAATTTCGGATATATCCGATAATCCAATCGGTTGCATCAATTCTTGCAAACCTTGAGAATGTAAAAAATTTATGTATTATAGCAACACCTGCGACTATAAAATCGAGGGCTTATTCAAAAGAGATTTCAAAATACAATTCGGATATGAATGTAAAAGAGATATCAGCTCCGAATTGGGTAAGGATAGTTGAAGAACACAGGATTAACCAACCGCAAAGTATTGAACAAATAAAAGAGGTTTTGGCGGATGTCGGCAATCCCGACGGAATAGTGCTTGCTTGCACACATTATCCGTATCTTTTGGACGTATTGGAAAGATTTATTCCGAGAGAAAAATTTATTGATCCTGCATTGTATTTTGCACAGAACATAAAAGATGATTTGGCAAAAAACGGATTGTTAAACGATAAGTTTGAGTATGAAAAGTTTTTTGTAACATCAGAACCTGAGAATTTTAAAATTGCATCACAACTTTTTTATAAACTTGAAAACTTGCCTGAATTGATTGAGTTGTGATTATTGTAGCATAAAAATTTTAAATCTGAATAAAAAGTTGCAGCGTTGGGTTGAATGATTATACATTCAACCCAATACATTACTTGCAATTAAAATATATCTGTTTTAATATATTAGTGTAAAAAGTACACTAAAGAAAACAAGGTTTATTTTATGACAAGTCAGAATGAAAATATCAGGAATATAGCAATAATAGCGCACGTTGACCATGGCAAAACAACGCTTGTAGATTGTCTTTTGAAACAGGCAGGAGCGTTCAGAGCCAATCAGCAAGTACAGGAACGTGTATTAGACAGCAACGATTTGGAACGTGAAAGAGGCATTACTATCCTTTCAAAAAATATTTCGATAAATTATAAAAATACAAAAATTAATGTTGTTGATACTCCCGGACACGCTGATTTCGGCGGAGAAGTTGAACGTGTACTCGGTATGGTAGACGGTGCACTGTTAATCGTTGATGCCGCAGAAGGTCCGATGCCGCAAACAAGATTTGTACTGTCAAAAGCATTAGAACTCGGGCTCAAAATTATCGTAGTTATTAACAAAATCGACAAGCCTGCCGCAGAACCTTTGACTGCATTAGACAAGGTTTTTGATTTGTTTACCGAATTGACTGACAGAGAAGATTTGATTGATTTTCCTTTCATATTTTCAAGCAGCTTGAACGGATTTGCCATAAAAGATTTGGATGATGAAAGAAAAGATATCATTCCTCTGTTGGATTGTATATTAGAAAATATTCAACCGCCGAAATGCGACAGCGAAAAACCGTTTCAATTCAGAGCAACAACGCTTGACTATAACGAATATGTAGGACGAATTGTTATAGGACGTATTGAAAACGGTACGGTCAAATCTCAAGAACAGGTTTCTGTTATTCACGCTGACGGTTCACAAGAAAAAGGCAAGCGAGCTGGGACTGAAAATCTTGCGGGTATTGTTGGTATGACAGTTGCTTTAGAGGCTGCAGTTTCTCATTTGGCAGAAAATTCTTCACGCACAAAAGAACTTCGCGATAGATTGATTTCAGGACTTTCAAAAATTGAACACTCTGCATTAAATGGCGATTTTGAACATCGTTTACCTGGCAATGTGAACTTTTGTTTTGAAGGAATTGAAGGCGAAAGTCTTTTGTTATTGCTAGATGATAAAGGAATTTGTGCATCAAGCGGTTCGGCTTGTACATCAGGCTCTCTTGACCCGAGTCATGTTCTTTTGGTAATTGGTCGAGTTCATGATGTCGCACACGGTTCGCTTCGTCTTACTATTGACGAAAAGTTCACAGAGAATGATATCGACTATGTTGTAAAATCGGTTGGAGAGGTTGTAACTTATCTTCGAAGTATTTCACCTGTTTGGCGAGACCTTCAAAATGGCAAACGAAAATTTATTTTATAGGAGAATTATATGGATAATTTTTTTAAGGAAAATGAACTTAAAACCGATGCCCTCACTGGTGTTTACTCAAAAGAAACAATTGAATCATATGCAAATTATTTAATCGAACAAAACACACCTTTTTCCTATGCTTTAATTGATGTTGATAATTTTACCTACATAAACGATGCATTCGGTCGTGCGGGTGGCGACAAGGTTCTTTATGATGTTGCAAA
>CALFIZ010000101.1 GCA_937877575.1 uncultured Marinilabiliales bacterium
CGAAGCCGATGAAAAGGTAAGGGACGAGATAGACGAGGAGCAGCTGCCAAGTGGGCAGGTCAAGCCGTTTCTCTATGATGACCGCCACTATGAGCAAAACCACTGCGACGGCAATCTTGATGATTTGGCTTTTCAGGCTGCCTTCGTGCTCGTGATGATGGTGCTCGTGATGATGGTGCTCGTGATGGTGGTCATGATGGTGTTCGTGGTCACAGCACTCGTGCTCATGGTGCTGATGTCCGTTATGCAGCTCATGCTCGTGTGAGCAGCATTCTTGCTCGTGATGATGTTCGTGTACCATATTCTTACAGTTTTATTTTATTTCATAGCAAATTTCAACTGCAAAGAAACGGCAAAAGTTTTGCAACTGAGTTGCAAAGGTGTTGGGGTGAATGAAATAGATGAGAAAAGAAAAAAAGGAGCTTCAAGAGAACGCAATGCTATTGCTGAAATCTATTGCAAAATAAACACTATTACAAACTACTATTATTAATATGAAAAAATTGAAGCTCCTTTTTTGGGTTATTTCAGGAATGTCATTTTCTGATTGGTGTATGATATGAGCGTACGATTCTTGTATAATACTTGGAATCCGATAAGGCCGTCAATGTCGAGTGCTTCACTGATAGCTGTCATGTCGGAGAAGGCGGTCATGTTGTTTTTGAACTTGCGGTCGCCGATATAGAGTGTCACATTGCCCGTGGTAACCATTGACGAACCTTCGCCCACTCCTCCGAGGTCGCTGCTGTGTCTGCCTTTGACTGCATCAGGATGGGTTTCGAGGAAGTCTGTGCCCATCAGGTTGGCTTGTGCACCGCAGTCAATACCCATCTTGACAGGCGCACCGTCCACGTAGCATTCCACCGCAGCCACGTGACGATTCAATGTTATAGGAATCCATTCTGTCTTATATTTCTTTTCCTGAATGTAAATTTCGGTCTTTTCCGGATTAATGAAGACAAGCTCCTTTTTGACATAGTCGAACAGTACATCGTAGTTGCTGAAGAAGCTGAACCCGATGATGCCGTATATCTTTTTGCGTCTTGTGCTTAGGTTGGAGAGGTCGGCCGTCATGAGGTCTTCATCTGTAATGCTGATGCCGCCAAGTTCGAATGACTGCACATGGTGCATGCCCATTTCACCCACGTTAGAGACCACGCCGCGGCCTTTTCCGGCGATGGAGGCCGTACTGTCGAGAGTGCTTTCGAAATATTCGCTGTTAAGCATAATCATCGGGGCACCCGAGTCGAAGAGGAAGTTGCGTTCTTCGCCGTCAATTTTCACTTTCACCATTGGAATGGCGTGATGGAAGGTGAAGGGAATGTGTATTATATCTTTCGTATCTCCCTTAGGTGCTCCGCCTTCGTTTTTAATGACTGCAGCGCGCATTTTGATAAGTTCGCACTCCTTGACGAGGTTGTTGCTGTTGAAGATGAAGGTGGCCGATTGTGTGCCCATGTTCTTGTATGTGACGTTATATTTCAATGTTAACGTGTTGCTGACTGCTTCCTGTTGGTCGAGTTCGTATGATTCTACAGTCTCATTCATCTGCGGGATGAGCTGTTCCAGCACCATTGCGGCAATGGGCTGCTTTTGTCCTGCCATGGTGAAATCCGGAGCGAGATATGCTTCAAGACCTTTGGTGCTGTGGTTGCTAACTGCAGCCATGAATTTGTCAACTACTTTTGTACACTGGTTGATATCTTGTGCTGATGTGCATATGGCAAGTGTCAGCAATAGTGTTATGGAGATGCTTTTGAAAATGGTTTGATGATTTTTCATTTGTGTTATTTGTTTTGTTTTTTATTTCAGTTATTGTATATTTTGTCCTATTAGAATGTCGTCCTTGATGTGGGTCAGGATGTAGTTGCATTCCTCCTGGTTGTCGTAGAAGAAGAGCCAGAGGGTGTGGCGGCTGTCATCGGCGGCTGAGACGTAGCCTTTATGACCGTAGTCGTAAGCATTATTTATTGTTGAGTCGGGTAGTGTGTTTTGCTCATCGGCAATGGTGTCAGTATTTGTCAGGATGTCGTTGAGCAGGTTTTTCCCTATGGCCTCGGCCAATATGCTGATGTATTCTTCCATGTCAATATTCTCCTCATCGCCGAAATCTACGGAACCGTCGCCTACTATGATGGCATTTGAAGGCAGTGTGGTGTCGGGTATGGGGAAGTTGTTTATGATGTCATGAAGCTTTTCGGCGATGATGGCATTCATTTTGTTGAGGCGTTCCTCATCCACCTGGCTGATGTCGGTGATGGTGTCAAGATGGAGTTCTTGAATGAAATCGGTGTCGATGCCGAAGCCTATTGAGACAACCTTTTTATCGCAGTTGGCATGCATGGATGTGTCGCAATCGGTGCTATCGTATATGCTTTCGAATTTCGGAAATATGCCGAAGTCGCTTTTCAATTGTTCCCAGTCTTCATCGTAGGCGGCTTGCAGCATCAGCGCATCGATTTTGTTTTCATTGAGTACGAAATCCCCCAGATATGCAACGGTTAGGTTGGGGTTGCCGGCATACTTGTTGTACAACTCGAGTGCAGCATTGCCTGAGGTTGAAACAGTCTTATGCTTAGCTGACGGACATTTACACGATGTCATTGCCATCAATGTCAGAATGATGAGGAATTGTATGATGTTTTTTGTTTCCATGATATCAGGTTGTTTATCCGTCTTTTAATTGTTATTACTTTATTTTTTCTTAGCTTAAAAGTATTTATCAAATCTTTTTTTGTATAATCACTTACAGCGATAACCAAATCAGCCTGATTATATAGCATCCTAATCAGTATTGGATTATAGACAATCCCTATTAGTTCTCTCCTATATGATA
>CALFIZ010000102.1 GCA_937877575.1 uncultured Marinilabiliales bacterium
CTGGAATGTCAACGCCGTCAACAGCCACGGGAGTTGCGTTCGCGTCGAATTTGTCCGCCGCAACATGGTCAACAGGAAGAACGATTTTAACGCCTTTGCTTTCTGCATCCGCGAGCAATTTTTTCGCCGTGTCGATGAAATCATCTTCAACCAGTGATTTGCCTATCTTGCCGTTGGCAGCTTTCACGAAGGTGAACATCATGCCGCCGCCGATGATAATGTTGTCGGCCTTGTTGATGAGGTTGGAGATGAGCTGAATCTTGTCGGAAACCTTTGCGCCGCCAAGAATTGCTGTGAAAGGATGCTCGGAGTTGGTGAGTACCTGTTCCATTGCATTGACTTCCTTAGCCATCAGGAGACCGAAAGCTTTATGCTCCTTGTCGAAATAGTTGGCTATGATGGTTGTGGAGGCGTGTGCCCTGTGAGCTGTTCCGAAAGCATCGTTGACATAGAAATCGGCGTAAGAAGCCAGTTTCTTTGAAAAGGTTTCGTCACCGGCTGTCTCTTCCTTGTAGAAACGCAGGTTTTCAAGGAGCAGGACTTCGCCGGGTTTCAGGGCTGCCGACATCTTTGCGGCATTTTCGCCCATGCAGTCATCAGCAAAATAAACGGTTGCACCAAGCACCTGTTTTACGTAGTTTACAAGATGACGCAGTGAGAATTTGTCTTCCGGACCCGACTTCGGACGTCCGAGATGTGACATCAGTATCACTGCACCGCCGTCGTCGAGAATCTTCTTGATTGTCGGTACAGCAGCATCAATTCTGTTAGTACTTGTTATTTCAAAGTTTTCATTGAGCGGGACGTTGAAGTCAACTCTTATGATGGCCTTTAAACCCTTGAAATTGAAATCATTGACTGTTTTCATTCGTTAAAGTATTTTAAATCTTCAGGATAAGTTATTTTTATATTGCGTTCATCACCCCGGATTATAGCAATAGGTTCGTCGGGGAGGTATTTCTTTACCACACCGCAGTCGTCGGTACATACGAAACACGGGTCTGTAAGAGCGATGTCATACGCTTCTTTGATGGTTTTGAAGCGGAATGCCTGCGGGGTCTGCACGCGCATAAGCGTGTTCCTGTCAGGGATTGATTTTACAAGTCCGTCCTCAGTAACAGCGATTGTGTCGGTTGTGGGGATGGCAGTCATTACAGCATTGAAGCGGTCAAGAGCTTTGATTACATTGTTGATGGCGGAGTCACTGACCATCGGGCGGACGGCATCGTGGAAGATTATTTTTGCGTCTTTGTGATTTGAGAAAAATCTGATGGCGTTGTAGCTTGAATCAGACCTTTCCATACCGCCGCTGATGATGGCTCTGACCTTGTTCCAGTTGCTGTTGGCTATGATGTTTTCCATTGTCGTAAAATAATCCTGATGCATGACCACGGCAATGGTATCGACAAGAGCGTTGTTTTCAAAAGCATCAATTGCAAATTCAATGATGGTTTTGTCGCCGACTTTGAGAAATTGTTTGGGCACTTGTGCACCCATGCGCTTTCCCGTGCCTCCCGCCAATATTACAGCTATGGTCATGCAAGGATTATTTAACAAATGAAAGTTTACTTTTTGATGTTAGGTTCTTCAAGGCCGAGATGACGTTTGTTGTCAAGGGCTTTGAGATAGATTGCCACAATGAGTGCCAAAACTCCGAAGCATGCGAAGATGATCAGAGGAATGGTGTAGTTGTAAGGGATGAATTCGGCACCTGCAGCCTTTGCAGCTTGAACAGCCTCATTGTTGGCATTTGCATTCTGAAGGACTGTTCCGATGAGCAGAGGTACGAAGCAGAGACCTATGTTCTGAACCCAGAAAATAAGGTTGTATGCGCTTCCGAGAATTTTTTCCTCGATGATTTTAGGAACGCTTGGCCAAAGTGCAGCCGGAACAAGAGAGAAGCTTATGCCGAGAATCACGATTGTTGCGTATGCTATGAATTTGCTGTGTGTTGCAGGGAGCACGAATGCGAAGATGAGGTGACATGCAATAAGCAGTACTGCACCCCAGATAAGCATGGTGGCTCCTTTTCCCTTATGGTCGAGGTAAGCGCCGAGGAACGGGGTGATGGCTGCCGCACCTATCGGGAACCAGCGGAAGATGTTTGCAGCCTGCTGGGCGGAAAGACCGTTCAGATTGCACTGCAGCATATTCGCACCATATCTTTGGAACGGGAAGATTGCACTGTAATAAAGAACGCAGAGGATGGCAACTGTCCAGAAGCTTTTTGAACTGAACACCTTGCCGAGGTCGCTGATATGGAATTCGTCTTCAGCATTGCGGTCTTCCTTGGCTTTGAGCAGACCGGCTTCGATGAGCTGGTCATCGAATTTCTTATCCATAACGCTGAATACCAAGAAGTTAATAACTCCTATGAGGAGCAGGATGGTGCAGAAGCCTACCGGTGCTGCAACTGTCCCGAATTTCTGTGCAATTGCGGGACTGATGCTGAATATGGCGAAGACACCGACACGCGCAATAGCCATCTCAATACCCATAGCCAAAGCCATTTCCTTGCCTTTGAACCATTTTGCGATGGATTTGGAAACTGTGGTGCCTGCCATTTCACAGCCGCAGCCGAAAATCATGAAACCGAGAGCTGCCATCTTCGCACTGCCCGGCATTGCAGTCCACCATGTGTTAAGCCATGCATTGAAGCCTGTTCCCTGGAACCATTCTGAAATGCCTATGTATTTGATAACGGCACCGATGAACATCATGCTTGATGACAAAATGCCGGTGAAACGCACTCCCATCTTGTCGAGGATGATACCTGCAATGATGAGGAATCCGCAGACATTGAGGATGTATTCGGCAGCTGCGTATGTGCCGAACACGTGCGGCGTCCATCCGCGTTGCTGTTCAACTAAACTCTGTAAAGGAGACATGACATCAACAAACATGTATCCGAAAAACATTGCTAATGCAATAAGAATCAGGACAATCCAACGTGTTGCGGGATTGTCGTTCATGAATTTTTGAATTTTTTCTGCCATAATTCTTTGTTTTTGATATTTGATTATTCTTTATTCACCACATATTTCCAAGGCGGCATCAATATACGTGTAAACATCTTTCGTATGATTCCCGACATACTCTCTGTCCCTTTTGTGTCCCTGACGGACAACCACCATGTCTTTCTCAGGGATGACAAATATGTCCTGACCGTAAAGCCCGCACGCATACTTGATATGCAGACCCTGATAATTCAACAGCCACCATTGGTATCCGTAATAGTCAACCTTCCGGTCATTATAGTCTGAAAGATAGGATGCAGGAGTAAACGACCTTTCAAGCCAGTCTTTCGACACCACCTGCTCTCCGTTCCATTGTCCGTCGTTCAATACCAACTGGCCTATTCTTGCAAGGTCACGTGCATTGGAATAAAAGCAGCAGTTAGCCTTCTCGATGCCGCCCTTGTCGTCAAGGCTCCACTGTGCATCGTACTCCGCACCGATTTTTGACCACAGATATTCTGATGCGAAATCACTGACGGTCATGCCGGTGGCATTTTTAAGTATTATCCCTAAAATGACGGTATTGGCACTTGAGTAATAATAATACTTGCCGGGCTTTTTGACCGGCTCAAGACTAAGCACCTGCTTGGCATTGTCCTTGCCGTAATACAGCTCGGTGGTCTGACAGAACGGTGAAGTGAAATCCTCAACCCAATATAGTCCGGAACTCATGGTCAGCAGGTCCTTTATGGTAATTGAACCGTATTCTTCCCCCCATTCGGGGATGTACTTTTTGGCAAGCTCGTTTTCAGAAATGATGAACCCTTTGTCCATAGCTATGCCAACCAATAGACTGATGATGCTCTTTGACGCTGAAAAAATATTGTAATTGGTTGAATCTGTGGATTTTCCCCAATATTCCTCATAAAGAATCCTGCCATGACGGGTAACAAGATATGCTACAGTGTTGTAACTTTTGATTTCCTGATACTCTTCATCTTTTATTTCCCCTTTGTTGTAGTCGGCATCCAACTCGTAAGGTTGCGGAGTGCCTGTTTTAACTGTCCGGTAAGGGAATACCTTCAGGTCGTTGATGCCGGGGAATTTATATCTCAAAGCCGTCTGAACATATTGGGGCAGAATGAAGTAAACACCTAGCATAACAGCAAGAAAACACAGGACTATAATGATAGTTTTCTTCATACAGTTAAAATTGTTGAAATCGCAAAGATACTGATTTTTTTATTTAATTTTGCAGATTAATAATCTAATTTTTTAAGGTATGAAATTTAAAACTGCTCTAATTGTTATCTCAACCGTAATTTGCACAGTATCATGTAATAATGGTGCAAAAGATGAGGAAGCCATTGAAAACGGCTACAACGGATGTTTCAATGTTCCTGAGGTAAGTAACCCCGTCAATAAGGATTATGTTTCCGATAAGCTCACCACCTTTAAGGAGGTTAAACTTGAAAGTGACATGGAGGGTTTTACCGACAATGACAAGAAAATGATTGATATTTTCCGTCAGGTTGGCGAAATCATTGATGGTCTGTACTGGAAACAGGCTATCGGACAGCGTGACAGATTTCTTGAAAGCATAAAAGATGAAAACACAAGGAAGTATGCCATGATGAACTACGGACCATGGGACAGGCTTAACAACAATTTCCCTTTCATTGAAGGAGTAGGCGAAAAGCCGGCAGGAGCCAACTTCTACCCGACTGATATGACAAAGGAAGAATTTGCAGGCTTGGATGACAGTAACAAGACTTCAGGATATACCATTATCCGTCGCGATAAGAACGGTAAGCTCAGAAGTATATGGTATCATGATATTTACAAGTCGGAACTGACACGAATTGCCAATTTGCTTAGAGAGGCTGCTGAATATAGTGATGATGCCAATTTCAAGGAATATCTTAAACAAAGGGCCAATTCCCTTCTCACTTCCGATTACCAGAAGAGCGACTTCGCCTGGATGAAGGTAAGGGATTCCAGACTTGACCTTGTGGTAGGCCCTATCGAGAATTACGAAGATGAACTTTACGGTTACAAGTGTGCCTTTGAATCCTTCATTCTCGTGAAGGACGCCGAATGGAGCAAAAACCTTTCGAAATATGTAACCATGCTTCCAGAACTTCAGAACGGCCTTCCGGTTCCGGATAAATACAAAAAGGAGGTTCCGGGTACAGATTCCGACATAAACGTCTATGATGTGTTGCTTTATTCCGGTGACTGCAATGCCGGTGGCAAGACAATAGCCATCAATCTTCCTAATGACGAGGAGGTTCAGCTTACCTGCGGTTCCCGCAAGCTGCAACTCAAAAACACCATGAAGGCTAAATTCGACAACATAGTTGTTCCTATTGCCGAACTGGTCATAGATGAATCACAGCTCAGCCATGTGAAGTTTGACGCATTCTTTGAAAATGTTACGTTTCATGAAGTAGGTCACGGACTCGGCATCAAAAACACCGTTGATGGTTCCTCCACTGTCCGCGAGGCTCTAAAGGAACAATACTCCGCAATAGAAGAATCCAAGGCTGACATCATGGGACTGTATCTCGTTGCCAAACTCTATGAAAAAGGTGAGATATCTTCAGGTGAACTGATGGACAATTTCGTGACTTTCACGGCAGGTATCTTCCGTTCATGCCGTTTCGGGGCATCTGATGCTCATGGTAAGGCTAATATGCTGATATTCAACTTCTTCGAAGATGCAGGCGCTTTCACAAGAAATCCTGAAACAGGCAAATATACAGTTAATTTCGACAAAATGTATAAAGCCATGATTGCTTCGGTAGAGCAGATTCTCACAATTCAAGGTGACGGCAGCTATGAGGCGGCTAAGAAACTCGTTGAAACACAGGGTGTCATCCGTCCGCAACTCCAGGCCGACCTTGACCGTATCAACGCATCTGATATCCCGGTAGATATTGTTTTCTAAGAATAATAACAGTTTAATATTAAAATATTGAAAATGAAGAAATTATTATCATTAATCGGTGGCGCAATGATTGCTTTGACAGTCAATGCGGCTCCTAATCCTTCTCCTACTCCTGATGAAGGCATGTGGCTTCCTATTTTTGTAAAGGACCTCAATTACGAACAAATGCAGGAAATGGGTCTGCAGCTTACTGCTGAACAGATCTACAGTATCAACCATTCAAGTCTTAAGGATGCTATCGTAAACTTTGGTGACTTCTGTACCGCCGAAGTGGTTTCCGACCAGGGACTTCTCTTCACCAACCATCACTGCGGCTATGACGCCATTCAGAAACACAGTGCCATAGACCACGATTATCTAACGGACGGATTCTGGTCAAACAGTTTTGAAGAAGAACTTCCATGTGAAGGCCTTTATGCCAAATTCTTTGTCAGAATGGAAGATATCACTGATAGGGTTCTTGCCAAAGTCGATGACAGCATGTCAGAGGATGAAAGAGAAGAAGCTGTGAATGCTATCGCTGAAGAAATAGAAAAAGAGGCTTCCGAGGATGGAAAATATCATACTGAAGTACACGGCCTCTTCGCAGGTAATGAATACTATCTTTTCGTTTATAAGATTTACACGGATGTCCGCCTCGTAGGTGCCCCTCCTTCATCAATAGGCAAGTTTGGCGGAGATACTGACAACTGGATGTGGCCACGTCATACCGGCGACTTCTCCATCTTCAGAGTCTATGCCGATGAAAACAACGAACCGGCTGAATATTCACCGGATAACAAACCTTTCAAGCCTAATTATGTTCTCCCTGTTTCAATAAAGGGTTATGAAAAGAACGATTTTGCCATGATTTGGGGTTACCCCGGCTCAACCGAAAGATATATGCCTTCATACGGTGTGAAACAGACCCTCGAAGAGGTGAATCCTGCTATAGACGGTATTTTCGATGTTGTGCTCTCCAATATGGAAAAAGGCATGAGATCAAGTCAGGCTGTGAATATCATGTATGCATCCGACCATGCAAGCTATGCCAACATGTTCAAAAACAAAAAGGGTGAGTCCCGCGGTCTGAAGCGTCTTAACGTTTATGACAAGAAACTCGCCATTGAAAATGAACTGAAGGCATGGATTAACGAGAATCCTGAAAGAAAAAGCAAATATGGTGAAATGTTCGACCTTTACAAGGAAGGTTATCAGGAAACAACTGAGGGAGAAGTGTATCCAATAATGTGGACAGCACAAGGTGCTCTGATTGGTTCCAAAATACTTATGAATGCCTTCCAGGTAGGTATGGGAATCATGCGTATATCTGAAAATGATGAAATGACTAAGGAAGAAAAAGCACAGAGACTCAGCCGTTTTGCCGATAGAGTGCAGAATTTCTATAAGGAATATGACCAGAATACAGAGGAACAGATTTTCAGGGAAGTTGTAAGATATCTTTACAATAACAATTCTGATATGGAAAGTCTTGAAATGATTGACAGCAAGTTCAAAGGTAATGTTGACGGTTTCGTTGACTATGCACTTAAGAATTCTGTCGCTTCAACTAAGGAATCCCTTGAAAAATTCGTTGCAAAGCCAAAACTGAAAACAGTTGTAAAGGATCCTATCATGACAATAAGCAATGAACTTTACATGATGCTTATTTCTTCCAGAATGGGCTCAAATGAATCATTCAATAAAATAAGCAAGGCTGACCGTCTTTATCAGGCTGCCATCCGTGAAATGAACAGCGATGTTGCTTATTATCCGGATGCAAACATGACAATGCGTCTTACATACGGTTCAGTTCTCGATTATTATCCTGCAGATGCAGTCCATTATGCCTATACCACTACGGTAAAGGGTATTCTCGAGAAAGAGGATGAAACCAACCCGGAATTTATCGTTCCTGAAAAACTGAAAAAACTTATCAATGCAAAGGAATACGGTCGCTATGCAGATAAGAATGGTGACATGACGGTATGTTTCCTCACCAATAATGATATCACCGGCGGTAATTCCGGCAGTCCTGTCATAAACGGCAACGGTGAGCTTATCGGTCTTGCTTTCGATGGTAACTGGGAAGCTATGAGCGGTGACATTGCCTTCGAGCCGGATCTTCAGAGATGTATCAATGTTGATGTGCGTTACGTTCTGTTCGTGATTGACAAATATGCAGGTTGTCACAGACTGATTAAAGAACTCAACATTGTTGAATAAAAAAAAGGGCGTTGCAAAACGCCCTTTTTTTTATGTCGGCTATTCGGCCATAAAGAGTTAAACCACTACGTTTACGATTCTCTTGGGGACGAAGATGAACTTGCGTATAGTCTTGCCTTCGAGCCATCTTTGTGCTTCCGGAGCCTCCTCAACGGCTTTCTGGGCATCAGATGCAGTGATGTTGACGGGAAGATTTATTTTGAATCTTACCTTACCGTTGAACGATACAGGATACTCAAATGTGTCTTCTCGTGTATATTCCTCTTTGAATACCGGATAAGGAGCATATTCCACTGAACCTTTGTGACCTGACAATGACCACAGTTCTTCGGCAATGTGAGGTGCGTAAGGGGATATCAGCACTGTCAGCTGGTCAAGGACTTCACGTTTGTTGCAGTTGAGTGCGGCGAGGTCGTTGACAGTAATCATGAATGTTGAGACGGCAGTATTGAATGAGAATTTCTTTATGTCGTTTTCAACTTTGCCAATTGCCTTATGCAACACTTTAAGCTCTTCCGGTGTGGGTTTGTCATTGCTGAGGCAGAACTTGTTTTTATTGTCGTGATAAAGTCTCCAGAGTTTTTTCAGGAATCTTGAAACGCCTTCTATTCCGCTGGTATCCCATGGCTTGCTTGCCTCAAGTGGACCGAGGAACATTTCATAAAGGCGGAGAGTGTCGGCACCGTATTTTTCTACGAGGTCATCAGGATTCTGAACATTATATTTCGATTTTGACATCTTTTCGATTTCCCAGCCGCAGATGTATTTCCCATCTTCGAGGATGAATTCGGCGTCCTTGTTGTCGAGATTGTGGGTGCGGAATGCCTCGATATCGAGTTCATCGTTCTTGACGATGTTGATGTCAACATAAAGCTTTGTGGTTTCGTATTGGTCTTTCAAGTTGTAGGAGACGTATTTGTTTGTTCCATTGATACGATATACAAAGCTTGAGCGGCCTTGGATTTTGCCTTGGTTTATCAGTTTCTGGAAAGGTTCCTCCACAGAGGTGAGCCCCAAGTCGCAGAGGAATTTATTCCATACGCGGGCATAAATCAAATGGCCTGCGGCATGTTCGTCACCGCCGAGATACAGGTCAACATTTTTCCAATAATCGACAGCCTGACGTGAAAAATACAGGTTGTCGTTATGAGGGTCCATATATCTGAGGTAGTAGCCGCTTGAGCCTGCAAAACCGGGCATAGTGTTAGTTTCAAGAGGGAAGCCTTTATATGTCCAGTCTTTTGCGCGTGCCAATGGCGGTTCACCGTTTTCTGTCGGTAAAAAGGCATCAACCTCAGGAAGTTCTATAGGGAGGTCTTTTTCGCTGACAGGGTATGGGATGCCGTCTTTATAGTAAATCGGGAATGGTTCGCCCCAATACCTTTGGCGACTGAATATGGCATCTCTAAGTCTGTAGTTGACTTTTCCGTGGCCTATGCCCATCTGTTCGATTTTGTCGATGACATTGCGGATGGCCTGTTTTACAGTCATGCCGTTGATAGGTCCTGAGTTGACCATAGTACCTTCCTTTGCGTCATACGATTCTTTCCATGTGGATGGGTCGCTCGGTTGGTCACCGTTGCCGCAAACAACCTGGATAATCGGGAGTTTGAAGTGGCGTGCGAAAGCGAAGTCACGGCTGTCGTGTGCGGGAACTGCCATGATGGCACCTGTGCCGTAGCCGGCAAGTACGTAGTCGGCAATCCAGATAGGGATTTTTGCACCGGTTAGAGGATTGATACCGTAAGAGCCGGTAAACACACCGCTTATATGACGCACTTCTGCCATCCTTTCCCTTTCGGAACGGTTCTTGGCGTATGTGACATATTCGTCAACAGCGGCTTTCTGTTCCGGTGTGGTGATGAGGCTCACATAATCGTGTTCAGGAGCTATTACCATGAAGGTTGCGCCCCACAAAGTGTCGGGACGTGTGGTGAACACTTCAAGTTCGAGGTCTTCATGACAGTCAACCTTGAATATGACGGAAGCGCCTTCGGAACGGCCGATCCAATTGCGCTGCATTTCCTTGACGGAATCAGACCAGTCAATGGTTTCGAGACCATCAAGCAAACGCTGTGCGTATGCTGTAATCCTCAGTATCCACTGATTCATTTTCCTTCTTTCGACAGGATACCCGCCTCTTTCAGAAAGCCCGTCCTTGACTTCGTCATTGGCAAGGACAGTGCCGAGTTTCGGACACCAGTTAACCCATGTTTCCGCAAGGTAAGCCAGTCGGTATTCCATCAGTATGTCGCTCTTCTCCTTCTCAGTCATGGCTTTCCATTCGTTCGAGGAGAATATTCTTTCACACGTGGTGGCTGCATTTACCTTTTTGTTGCCGTAGATTTCAAATTCGGCAATAAGGTTCTCTATCTTGTCGGCTTTGTCGATGGTATTGTTGTACCATGAGTTGAACAGTTTGAGAAAAGTCCACTGTGTCCATTTATAATATTTTGGATCACAGGTTCTTACCTCTCTGTCCCAGTCAAAGGAGAAACCTATTTTGTCGAGTTGTTCTCTATACCGGTTGATATTTTTTATTGTAGTGACTTCCGGGTGAGTGCCGGTTTGGATGGCGTATTGTTCAGCTGGCAGGCCAAAGGCGTCATAGCCCATAGGATGAAGGACGTTATAGCCTTTATGACGCATGTAGCGTGCATAAATGTCTGATGCTATATATCCTAACGGATGCCCCACATGCAGTCCTGCCCCAGAAGGGTAGGGAAACATGTCTAAAACGTAATATTTGGGCTTGTCGGAATGGTTGTCAGCCTTGAATACTTTGTTGTCAGCCCAATAAGACTGCCATTTCTTTTCTATCTCGATGTGATTGTATTCCATTTATTGTATGTCGTGAATTTCGATATCGACAATGACAGTTGAACCTAATGGAACAGGAATGTTGAGTTGATCCTGATAAGCCAGTTCTGCAGGAATGAAGCATCTGTATTGTGCCCCTTTGTTCATCTGTTGTACTATGGCTTTCAGTCCAAGGGTGTTTATGTCTCTCACAAAAAATGATGCAGGAGAATCATCTTTGGATGTCATTCTTTGTTTCTGGTCAAGAGTGTAAACTGTATAGTCTGCGGTAATCTTGTTGTCAAGCGTCGCCTTTTTGCCAGTACCTGATTTTAAGACTTTGTAATACATGGTGTAAGTCTGTGGCTGGTTGTTTTCATTGACTTCAACTGACATGGCATGTACACCTTCCTTGTCTTTTATTTCGTCAAGGAATTTTTTGCCTTCATTAAGGTTATTCTGGTACTCTTTTTTCAGTTCAACATATTGCTCTTTCTGTACGTCAAGGGAGAAACTCTTGATGAATTTGATGAAAGCGGTATCACCTTCAAGAATATTCTTATTAAGGCCGTCCTTGAAACCTGCCATAATCATTTCTTCTCTGATGTCATATTTTGTAGCGTATGACTCATCGCGGAAATAAGGACGTTCCTTTACGTCTTTAGCGAGAGCTGAACCGACTAAATAGTTGATACTGTCGGTTTTATCAGATAAAACAACTTTTTGGTTCTGTTTTTGGTTGCAGCCAGTGACCGCTAAGGCACATAACGCTGCAATTAACATTAAACGTGATGATTTCATAAGATTTTCCATTTTATAATTAAACTAATTAATATCATGCAGTTCAGCGTCAATGACAAGAGTTGAGCCTATTGGAATAGGAATGTTCATTTGATCACGATATGCCAGTTCGGATGGAATGAAGAATCTGTATTTTGCCCCCTTGCTCATCTGTAGGATACCGGATTTCAGACCGTCAATATCCAGTTCGCTGATTTTAAACACTCGTGGGACATCATTGGAAGTGGTTAGCTGCTCCACGAGTTTATCATTCTCACCTAATGAGTACATTGTGTAATCTAATGTGATTGTGTTGTCTAAGGTGGGTTTCTTACCGGTTCCTTCCTTTATCACTGCATAATACATATCGTATGTTTGTGTCGTGCCGTTGAATTGGATTTCAACCGGAAGCGTGTGAACACCGTCTTTGGCTTTGATTTTATTGAGATATTTTTTGCCTGCATCAAGATTTTTGTCATATTCGAGTCTCAACTTTGCCATTTTTTCGTCATTCATGGATTCCGTGAATTCTTTAAGGAAATTGTTCATTGCATTATCCCCCTCAAGTACATCTTTGTCAAATCTGTCAAGAAATCCACGTATCATAACTTCTTTCTTGATGTCATATTTAGTGGCATATGCACTGTCACTGAAATATGGGCGTGACATGGCTTCTTCGGCAAAGGCTGCACCGACAAGGTAATTGAGAGTGTCGGTTTTATCCTTTAAAACAACCTTGTTGTAATTGTTGTTTTCACATCCTGTAATTGCAATTGCACACATCAGTGCAATTAATGCTAAACGTAATGATTTCATATATTTCTAATTGTTTGTTTGTTTTAAATAATAACGTGCAAAGATAATACTAATTTTGTTTACTGAATTAATAACTTTTCAAGGACTTTGGGATAATATTCCTTCTCTAAAGCGTGTATTTTCGCCTCAAGGGTTTCAAGGGTTTCATTGTTGTCAATGCTGCACTTCACCTGCGTGATTATCTGTCCTGCATCGTACTTCTTGTTGACGTAATGAATTGTGATTCCGCTTTCTTTGTCAGGCGATTTGAGTACGGCTTCGTGGACGTGACTGCCGTACATTCCTTTCCCGCCGAATTTTGGGAGCAGAGCCGGATGAATGTTGACAATCCTTCCTGGATATTCGTTGATGATTAACTCCGGCACAAGAAGCAAGAAGCCTGCAAGAACGATGAAGCCGATGTCCTTTGACTGCAATTCTTGCAGAACGTTTTTCCCTGTTTTCCATTCTTTCGTTGGAAAATAAACTGAGGGAACATTGAGGTTTTCTGCACGTTTTATGACGTAGGCATCTGCTTTGTTGCATACCATAAGGCTTACTTTCACATCCTGACTATCGGCAAAATGTTTAGTTATGTTCTCAAAATTGGTTCCGTTGCCGGAGGCAAATATTGCTATATTCATCTTTCCTGCAGATTATAGTCTGTTACATTATTACACTTACGATGCCCATAATGTCCTGAATATTGACAACGCCATCACCGTTGATGTCAGCAAGGTCGAAGAAGAACGCATCTGGCTGACCGTTTATAAGATACGTAACTATCGTCATGATGTCCTGGACATTGACAACGCCATCGCCATTGGCATCGCCTGCAAGTGATGATGAAGGAACAATTGAGACTTCTATGTCATCAAGCACAATGCCGTAGCCGCCGTTGCATTCGGCTTCGAAAGCAATGGTATAGTTGGAAGTGAGTTCCGGTAGTTCTATGGTTCTTTGTTTCCAGTTTGCAATACTGAACTGATAGGTTGCAAGCAACTGCCAGTCACCGTCGGTGGTATTCTTATAATATATGCGGAGGACATCCTGATTGCTGCTGAAGACCGACTGTGCGTGCCAGAATTTCAGTGTGGCACTTGAAGCATTGCTTAAATCAATGGTCGGAGTGATTAGTTTGGTGGTGATGTCGGTGCCGTTAATAAAGGCATTGGCATTGCCTGAATGAGCATGATATGGATGATGTTGGTAACCGCCATCCTGAACAGTCCACAGATGCAAACTGTCACCTTCCACATATTCCTGCTGCCAGCATTGAGGTATCTCGTTGTCTTCATAACCCTCATTGTATGGGAACAATGTTATGGCAACATTACAGATATCAACGTATGGCGCAAATTCAAAGTCTTGTGAGAATTCATAGTCGGCATTAATCGTGAAAATGGATTCTATATCGATGCCAAAAGGCGTGTCTTCACTCAAAGTTATTGAGAATGAAGCTGATACGGTAGTGTTGTCGGCTGGTATGTCACCTATTGAAACCGGGTCAGTCGTGTTGACTGTCACGTATGGACATGATGTTGTGAGTGTGGCTGATGCATTGTAAACTGCTGCATGGCCGACATTGTTGACTGATGGTACAATGTTTACGGTATAACCCGGAATAAGCTGACCTTCAATGCCGAAACTTATAAACTGCAAATTCGGTGCAACTCCCTCAATTGTGAGTTCACTGGTCCATGTTGTGGAGCCGTTTGAATAAGTGATAAGGCAGCTTGCAACGTGGTTGTCGGGAATGTTAGCTTTGGCTTTGACTGTGAA
>CALFIZ010000103.1 GCA_937877575.1 uncultured Marinilabiliales bacterium
GACCGTCTCATCACCATGGACCTGCATGCCGACCAGATACAGGGGTTCTTCGATGTCCCTGTTGACCACATATATTCTTCCAAGGTTTTCGTCTCAGTTATCAAGTCATTGAACCTTGATAATATGATTTTCGCATCACCTGATGCGGGTGGTACGAGACGTGCTGCCGCATACGCAAAGGCTTTCGGCACTGATTTCGCCATCTGCCACAAGCAGCGCTCAAGACCTAACGTCATCGCCTCCATGTCTTTAATCGGAGATGTTAAGGACAAGAATGTCATTCTTCTTGACGATATGATTGACACAGCAGGAACCATCACCAAAGCAGCCAATCTTATCCTGGATGAGGGCGCACACAGCGTCAGGGCTTTCGCCACACATGCGGTGCTGTCGGGCGATGCCTACAATAAAATCGAAAACTCGGCGTTTACCAAGGTCTATGTGACCGACTCAATCCCTCTGCGCAAGCAATCAGACAAGATTGAGGTGATATCAACGGCGGATATGTTCGCAGAAGCTTTGAAAAAAATCGAAAACAACGAGTCGTTAAGTTCGTTGTTCGAATTCTAATAATCAATAAATCTAATCACTAAAAATTACAAAAAATGAAAAGTATCTCGTTGAGCGGCTCTTTAAGAAAGGGCGTAGGGAAAAAAGATGCAAAAGCTGTAAGAAAACAGGGTATGATTCCATGCGTAATGTATGGTGGAGAAAAAGAATACCATTTCTTGCTTAAGGAAACGGATATTGCGAAGGTTATTTTCACACCTGAGACTTATCTTGTTAACCTGACTGTCGATGGCGAACCTCATACCGCCATCATCCAGGAATTGCAATACCATCCTGTTTCCGACAAGGTTTTACATGCTGATTTTTATGAAGTAAGTGAAGATAAGCCATTCTCAGTGCTTATTCCTCTCAAGTATGTCGGAACATCCAAGGGCGTTTTGCGCGGTGGCAAGCTCCAGAAGAAAATGCGTAAGATTTCCGTAACAGGTCTGATGAAAGATATTCCCGATCATATCGATGTCAATATCACTACCGTTGACGTAACCACCCCATTCAGAGTGGCCGACCTTAACATACCTAATATCAAGTATAAGGATTCCGACAGAACAGTTATTGCTTGCATACAGGCAACACGTAACTTGGCTGCTGAAGAAGAAGTTGCTGAACCTGAGGCTGAAGAAGCTGCCGGTGAAGCTGCAAACGCTTAATATCCGTAAGACTTCACCTGTTTGAATGCTATGACTAAACCGGTAATACACCATTCAGCATTGGATTTCGGTCTGCATGAATTTGAATTTCATCTAAGTAACGATTTCTTCAGGGATTTCGGCTATGATGATTTTCTTGATTGCAGCATCGATGTCGCTGTCACACTTCAAAAGGAAGAGACACTGATGACGGTTACCATGAACTGTAACGGTTCTGTGGTGACACAATGCGACAGATGTCTCTCAGATCTTCAGCTGAATGTCAATGCCACGGATACGTTTATAGCAAAATTTGAAGAGAGTGAAGACGAAGAAAATATCATGTATATCTCTGATGATGAATCAATAGACCTCTCACAGAGTCTTTATGATTTGATTATCATGAGTTTACCTGTCAGAAAAGTGCATCCGGACGATGAGAACGGCAATTCCACCTGTGCTCCGGAACAGTTGAAGTTCCTCGAACAGTATGAAAAGCACGATGCCATCGATCCGAGATGGGAAGCATTGAAAAATTTAAAAGAAGAATAATTATTAAACTTAAATAAAATGGCACATCCAAGACGAAAATTTTCTTCAGCAAGAAGAGACAGAAGAAGATCACATGATCATGCAGAAATGCCGACATTGGCAGTATGCCCTGTAACAAACGAAGTACACCGCTATCATCGCGCTTATCTCGTTGACAATGATCTGTATTACAGAGGAAAAATGGTTATAGAAGGCTATAAGAAATCCAAGTAATGAAAAAGGTCATCAATACCGACAAGGCTCCAAAGGCAATAGGTCCTTACAGCCAGGCCATTGAAAACAATGGTACACTTTTCATTTCCGGACAGATTCCTGTTGACCCGTCAACGGGAAAGGTGGCCGACAATATTGCCGACCAGACACGTCAGGTCATGGAAAACATCTCAGCAATCCTGACAGAGGCAGGTTATACTTTCGACAACGTTGTACTGTGTAACTGTCTGTTGGATAATATGGACAATTTCAAGGCATTCAACGAAGTGTATGCACAATACTTCACTGCAGCTCCGCCTGCAAGAGCTGCCTTCGGCGTGGTGAAACTGCCGATGGGAGTGATGGTGGAAGTTGAGGCGATTGCGATGAAATAAAAAAAAGGCGGGTTTGAATCCCGCCTTTTTTTATCTCATTTTTTTATTCAAATGATTTGATTGACTTCTCTATTCTGTCAATTGCATCCCTCAGTTCGTCTTCAGTGATTACGAGAGGTGGTGCGAAACGAATGATGTGCTGGTGCGTCGGTTTTGCAAGCACACCGTTTTCCTTCATCTTCAGACATACATCCCATGCCTCCTTGCCGTCTTTCGGGCGAATGATGACTGCATTGAGCAGACCTTTACCGCGTACCTTCTCAATCATCGGAGAACTTACCTTGCTGATTTCAGTACGGAAAATGTTGCCGAGATAGGCAGCCCTTTCAACGAGGTTTTCGTCTTTTATGACCTGCAGTGCAGCCATACTGACCTTTGCAGCTATAGGGTTGCCGCCGAAAGTTGAACCGTGTTCACCGGGTTTGATGTTCATCATGATATGGTCGTCGGCAAGTGCTGCTGAAACAGGGACTACGCCGCCACCTAATGCCTTGCCGAGAATGAGGATGTCAGGACGAACACCTTCATGGTCGCAAGCAAGCATTTTGCCTGTACGCGCAATACCGCACTGTACTTCATCAGCCATAAACAACACATTGTATTTGTGGCAGATGTCATAGCATTTCTTCAGATAACCGTCATCCGGAACATAAACGCCGGCTTCACCCTGTATGGGCTCTACAAGGAAACCTGCCACCTTGTCGCCTCTTTCAGCCAATACCTTTTCAAGAGCATCCGCATCATTGTAAGGAATACGGATGAAACCCGGTGTCAAAGGACCGTAGTTCGCGTATGAATCAGGATCGTTTGACATGGTTATGATTGTGATGGTACGACCGTGGAAGTTGCCTTCACAACATACTATCTGCACCTCATCGTTAGGTATGCCCTTGCAGACGGTACCCCAACGACGTGCGAGCTTCAGAGCCGTCTCGTCAGCTTCTGCACCAGAATTCATCGGCAAAACCTTGTCGTATCCGAAGTATTCTGTCACATATTTTTCCCATGGACCAAGACAGTCGTTGTAAAAAGCACGTGAACTCAATGTGAGCTTGTGAGCCTGCTCGCATAGAGCTTCAACAATCTTGGGATGACAATGTCCTTGGTTTACAGCTGAATAAGCTGAAAGGAAATCGTAATATTCTTTACCTTCAACGTCCCAGACCTTTGCGCCGGAACCTTTTGCCAACACTACTGGAAGCGGATGGTAGTTGTGTGCACCATATCTGCTTTCCATGGCCATCAATTCTTCTGAATTATATTTGCTTGCCATAATGATTTAATTTTTTTGCAAAGGTACTCTTTTTACCTTAATAATCACAACTTTTTCAATTTAAAAAATCTTATTAAATGACGTCGTATGTGACGAAAAAAGTGTACTTTTGTGTTTTGCAATTTTGAGTATGAAAACAAGAAATATATTATCCGTTTTTTTACTTCTGATGTGTTCCGTGACTTCATTTGCACAGTATGGGACCGTGAGAGGTTTCGTCTATGACGAGAAAAATGGTGAACCGGTAATATTCACCAATGTTTATCTTCAAAAAACCACTTACGGCTGTGCAACCGATGTGAACGGTTATTTTACCATCACTAAGATTCCGCCAGGGAATTACACCCTTCTCGTAACTGCAATCGGATACGATACACTCGCACAAAACATCAGCGTAAAGGCCGGAGAGTTTCAAAACCTCAAACTTGTTGTCCATGAATCGGCCTATCAGCTTGAGGCTGTCAATGTCTCGGCTGAACAGGAGACTTACCGGACGGAAGTCAAGACGGCTGTTGTCACCGTCACTCCGAAGCAGATAGAGAAAATACCTACCGTGGGCGGTCAGACCGATATCGCACAGTATCTTCAGGTACTTCCGGGCGTCATATTTACAGGAGACCAGGGCGGCCAGCTTTATATCCGCGGCGGCTCCCCTGTGCAGAACAAGGTGCTTATGGACGGTATGGTGATATACAACCCGTTCCATTCAATTGGACTTTTCTCAGTATTTGACACCGATATCCTGCGTAGCATTGACGTCTATTCAGGCGGCTTCGGCGCTGAATTCGGCGGAAGAATCTCTTCCATCATGGATATCAAAACCAAGAACGGAAACAAAAAAAGAACCTCCGGCAAAATTGAAGGCAGTACTTTCGGAGCTAACCTCCTCCTCGAAGGACCTCTGAAAAAATCCAAGTCAACAAGCCCGACATCACTCACTTATCTGCTTTCTGCCAAGACTTCATACCTCAATAAGACTGCTGACATTTTCTACCCATACGCAGGCAATGGCTATGGACTGCCTTTCTCTTTCAACGATTTATACGGAAAACTGTCTTTAGCAACTGAAAACGGCAGCATGATAAATGCTTTTGGATTCAGGTTTGATGATAAAGTAACTAATTATCAGGGTATTGCCGATTACAATTGGAATTCCTACGGGGCTGGTTTCAATTTCGTGATTATCCCGGGGAATGCACCGGCTCTGATAGAAGGAACTGTGGCTTATTCAAACTATAAAAGCGGTATGACCGACAGCGACAGTCTCCCGAGAAACAGCTCCATCGACGGCTTCAATGTAAGTGTTGCCATGTCGTATTTTATCGGAAAAAACACTGTGAAATATGGTCTCGAAGCTGTAGGATTTGCTACAGACTACAACTATAAGAGCCCATTCGGCTATACAATTGCCGAGAACGACTTTGCAACTGAACTCGGTGCGTATGTGAATTATAAGCATGTCCTAAACAAATGGGTCATCGATGCCGGAATGAGAATTCAGTATTATGCTTCTTTGGCTGAGTTCACTCCAGAACCGCGTATTGCAGTGAAATACAATGTAACCGACCGGATTAGAGTCAAAGCTTCAGCAGGTATCTATTCCCAGAATCTTATGAGCGCCACTTCCGACCGTGATGTGGTCAACCTCTTCTACGGTTTCCTCTCAAGTCCAAGCTCGCTTCCAAAGTATTTTGACGGGAAACATGTTAAAAGTAGGCTTCAGAAGAGCCAGCACGTGGTTGCAGGTGTAGAATACGACCCTATCAAACACCTGACATTGAATGTCGAAGGATATTATAAGAATTTCTCATTGCTTACAAATTTCAACAGAAACAAGGTGTATGAAACCGACCCTACCTATATCTATGAGAGCGGTTCGGCTAAAGGTGTCGATTTCACTGCCAAGTATGAATTCAAACAATGGTATGTGTGGGCTGTATATTCTTTGGGGTTCGTCAACAGATACGACGGGGAACAAACTTATCCCACACACTTCGACAGACGTCATAACGTCAATATTCTTGTTACATGGACCGGCGGCAGCAAACATGACTGGGATTTGAGTATGAGATGGAATTACGGTAGCGGATTCCCGTTCACATTGCAGGCAGGCTTTTACGAAGAACTCCTCATAAACCATATCAATGATGACTTCATCAATGAAAACGGTGACCTCGGCATTATCTATTCCGATTTCCTTAACTCAGGCAAACTGCCTCAGTATCACCGTCTTGACTTCGATGTGAAGAAATCATTCGTTTTGGGCAAATACACAAAAATGTCTGTGTCGTTAGGCGTTACCAATGTCTATAACAGAGCCAACATTTTCTATGTTGACCGTCTTACGGGTGAAAGAGCCAACCAGTTGCCGATACTTCCAAGTTTGGGCTTACGCTTTGATTTCTGAGATATGTCTTTGGAACACTCCGGATTGGTAATTCAGTCAACAGGCAGTTGGTACACTGTTCTCGATGAGGCAGGCAACAGGATAAGTTGCAAATTCAAAGGCAAATACAAAATTTCCGGAATCAAAACCACAAACCCGATAGCAGTGGGTGACAAAGTGCTGTTTGTTGATACGGAGGATGCAAATGTCGGATTGATTACAAAAATACTCCCACGTTCAAACTATATTGTCAGAAAATCCACAAAACTTTCTAAGGTTGAACAGATAATCGCTTCAAATATAGATATATGCATTCTGATGGTCACTATCAACCGTCCGAGAACGTCATCGGGTTTCATCGACAGATACCTGACATGCAATGAGGCATATCATATCCCTTCGGCTCTTGTATTCAACAAGATTGATTTGTACGATGATGACGATATGCGGCGTCTTGAGGAATTGCAGACTATTTACGAAAACGCAGGGTACAGGACATTCAGGACTTCAGTTGCGGAAAATGTCGGACTTGATGACGTCATTAATGAAATGAAGGGCAAAACCTGTCTTGTCTCCGGACATTCCGGTGTGGGGAAGTCAGCATTCATTCATGCCATACAGCCCGAGCTGAACCTGAAAATAGGCGACATCTCCCATGTCCATGAAAAAGGAATGCATACCACGACTTATGCGACCATGTATGCACTGTCGTTCGGCGGATTTATCATAGACACTCCGGGCATTAAGGAATTCGGACTTACCGGATTTGAAAGAAGCGAGGTGGCTGAACGGTTTCCTGAAATGCGCAAATTCCAAAGCGGATGCAGATTTAATAACTGTATGCACGTTAATGAACCGGGATGTGCTGTGATTCAGGCAGTTGAAGACGGACTCATCTCTGAGGAACGTTATAATAACTATCTTGACATCCTTCAGGATGAATATTTTGATGTTGTCGATTATAGAGATAAAAGGAAATTATTATGAGAGTGGTAATACAGAGGGTGATTGAATCCAGCGTGACTATTGACGGAAATGTCAAGGGAAAAACAGGCAAGGGCATGATGATATTGGTTGGCTTTGAAGCGACTGACACCCAAGAGGATATCGATTGGATAAGTTACAAGATAGTCAACCTTAGGATTTTTCCTGATGCTAATGGCGTAATGAATGTCTCAATTTTGGATACTGACGGGGAAGTGTTGGTTATCAGTCAGTTCACACTGATGGCATCGACGAAGAAGGGGAACAGGCCGTCATACATACATGCTGCTCCGCCTGAGATTTCAATTCCCTTATATGAGGCTTTTCTCAAGAAAATGGACGAGCTTCTGCCGCACCCGGTCCAATCGGGCATTTTCGGCGCTGATATGAAGGTTGCTTTGATTAATGACGGTCCGGTGACCATTTTAATTGATTCCAAAAACAGATATTGACATTTGCCAGGAAACATCCGGTAAATGCACAATGGAAATGGCCTTGCCCGATGTTTGCGGCATTTCTGCCACATGAATAAAAAAGCCATAACACTGAATATCAATGTTATGGCTTTTCCGTCTATGTTTGACTGTAATTTGCGGATTAGAATGGACCGCCGCCACCGCCTGCGCTGACGTTGGTTAACATTGAGGATATGGTGACTGAAGTTGACTGGCCGCCTGAATATGTTGCACCTGTGTAATAGCCGTGCCAATTAGTGCCACCGTTGATAGTGCCACCATATTTAACGGTATAGGATGAACCTACTGAGAAGGAAGGATGGCTCATGAGCAAAGTTAAGTTTCTGTTACCGCCTCCCGGGCCGCCGCCACCGCTAATTGTCGGGCATTGGTAGGTGCATATTACATTGCCTCCTGAAAGTACCTGGATAGCATAACCTGACCTGGTGTTGATTTTGAGAGTAGGTTGTGTGCATACGCTTGTTGTAGGGTTACTGGTGCTGCCGCCTGCTCCAATTATTATACCGCCGGTAATTTTGAATGTGTTCTGGTCACAGTCAAGACCGCATTCAGGTGATGCGGAGCCGGTAGCAATAACCATACCGCCGTTGAATGTCATAGGACCGTTGACATCTATACCGTCACCGTTGTTGCTGCACGCATAAATCGTACCGTCATTGACAATCAAATTGTTAGGATTCATGGCATCGTCCTTGTTCGAGTAAGCCTCGATAGTGCCGCCATTGACTGAGAGAGTGAGGCTCATTCCCTCGTTGGAGTTGACGAAGAGATTGCGTCTGACATTCCAGCCGTTGTATCGAAGCCAGCTGATGATGA
>CALFIZ010000104.1 GCA_937877575.1 uncultured Marinilabiliales bacterium
TCTACCCTCTTTCCCTACACGACGCTCTTCCGATCTATATAAAAGATACCCACATCCGAAGGGTCGATGCCTTTATCTGCGGCTTCCTTCAGTATTGTAAGACCGGTTATATCAATCAGTGATTTTACAAGGACAAGGTTTTCGGTCAGTGTCGGGAATCTCACCTGGATCAGTCGCACTATTGCCGGACAGAAACTTGAGATGACCGGCTTAATGTCCGACTCCTGCTGGAATCTTCTGATTGCATCTATCTGAAATTCAGCCGACAGTTCTTCTTCATAAACAGCGTTAAAGCCAAGACTCAGCAATGCCCTGTGCAGGTCGTCATGAGTGACGTTGAGCTTAAACTGCCCGAAAAGCACAGCAGGGATAAGTGCAACCCTGTATTTATATTCGAAGATTGACTGGAAGTCTCCTTGTGAAATATGAATCGCATTGTAATTGCAAGCCTTTATACATTCACCACAATCAATACACCTGCTGTTACTGATCATGGCGGTACCATTGCAGATCCTGATAGCAGCAGTTGAACAGATTTTCATACACCGTGTACATCCGATACATTGATTTTCATCAACGTAAATTGCATGAAATATTGAAGATGGCGACTGATTTTCCATAATTAGAGATAGTTTATGAAATCAACTGTAGTTCCGACACCGACAGTACTCGTGACATTCAGTTCATCGGTATTCTTTTTAATGTTGGGCAGTCCCATACCGGCACCGAAACCCATTTCCCTTACAAGCGGAGACGCTGTTGAATAACCTTTTTCCATGGCGCGTTCTATGGACGGGATACCAGGTCCGCTGTCATTTAAGACAATGTGAACCTTGCTGTCGTCAATGTCAACTGTTATCTCACCTTCGTAGGCATGAGCCACTATGTTGACCTCCGCCTCATAGAGTGCGACAACAATGCGTTTGATGACCATCGGGTTGACATTAAGCTGCTTCAGGACCTTCTTGACCTCTCCAGAAGCATTACCGGCTTTTGAAAAATTTCCTCCTTGTACCTTGTATTCTAAATGCATAATTTAATATAATGGATCTATTCCCTCATTGTAAAGAAGACCGCATATATGGAACAATGAATAGGCACACTCGATAATGGTGATTTCATTCTCCTTGGCAAGCTCTATCATTTCGGGAGTGGCTCTTTTATTACGTCCCAGCACAATACATTTTATGTCAGCCATATCCGCAGTGCGTATGGTCTGTATGTTTGCAAGTCCAGTAATAAGCAGCACATTAGGCATGTCTATTGTAAGCACATCACTCATAAGGTCAGACGCAAAGGCTGCATCATAATTCTCGTTCTCAAGACCGGAATCATTGACATAATGAGCATCTAATAACGTTACTATATCTTTTACTATCATTTTGCATATGAAAATTAGAATAAATCTGTTTTCACCGCAAAATTATAATAATAATTTGTATTTCACAAGCTAATTTATAAAATTTAAATATTTACCGGGGATTGGAATACTTTTCACTGATGATTACACTCTCATCAGTAAGTGTCATCAAAAACGCCTTGATTGCTGATATTTCGCGCGGAGTGAGGTGAACGCCGCCATCTGGAGCATGATGCATCAGCACATCCGTATAAGGTGTGTTTAGCACTTTCGAATTGTAGAAATCCAACACTTCGTCAATTGTTGAATACCTGCCATCGTGCATATAAGGGGCTGTGTATTTTAAATTTCTCAGTGATGGCGCCCTGTATGCCCCCCTGTCATATTCTCGCAAAGTCACCTTGTATCTGTCGTTTTCATCGGTGAATACCGAATCCTTGCCGTTGTTGTAATATTTGTTTGTGGTGAACAGAGGATTGCCGGCACCGCCGTGACAATGAAAGCAGTCGCCACCCTCTTCAGTCATAAACAATTCATATCCAAGCAGTTCCTCTTCAGTCAACATCTCCTCCCCCTTAAGATAACGGTCAAATTTGGAATCACACGACACTATGGAATTCACAAACTGGGCTATGGCCTTTCCCATCCTGTCAACAGTCACCTCCGGAGTGCCGAACGCATCCTCGAACATCCCTGCATATTCGTGCAGTGATTGGAACAGACATTTCACCGTGTTAGTATCGCCGCACAGCTCGTCTCCGGCTGTTATGACAATCCACAGCATATCCTCAAGGCGACGCCTGTTTTCAGTCGGATTCTGTCTGTTCAGCGAACCGTTCCATGTATATCCGTTGTGATTGAAGACAAGATTTACAAGAGGCATTGGCACATGATTCGTCCTGACGCCTGTGAGACCATAGGTAAAACCTCCGGGGAAAAGCGGATTGTCAATACCGGCATCAAAAGAGCACTCCTGACGGTGACAAGTGGCACAGCACATCATGGAATCGGCATCAGTACGACCCGACAATCGCCCGTCGTAAAAAAGATGACGCCCAAGCCGTACCCCTTCCTCAGTCATAGGATTGTCATCTGAAACATTAAGATTTGACGGAAAATACGAAGGCATGTCAAATTGATATGGGGTCTGCGGTTTCTCAGGGTCTCCACAGGAAACACAGATTAAAGCAACCAACAAAGTGAGACAGCCGATTATCCGTATTTCAACATATCTTGACATTTACTTTACTGTTTTCTTGTTCAACGAAAACACATCCGGTCCGTTATCTCTTGCAATCTTCTGAATTTCATGCGATTCCATTATCGAAACGCCTTTGATTTTATCAAAATCGATGATGTTGCCCGGACCAAACCATTTGTTTATATCAACATTAACCTCAAAGACATTGTCAAATTTAGACGAAATCTCAAAGTCGGAAGTTCTTGTAACCATAAAGCTGTTGTCAATGACAGTTGTGTCACTGCCTTCAATCATCTGTTCTGCGCCAAGGTGAAAATTCAATGGCAGCAACTCCTTGTCTGACAACCATCTACAGTTGAGTTTCATATAATGATAGCCTCCGCCGAGAGATTCGGGCCATATCATTTCACTGATAGGGGGATCTGGATAGGCACCGGTAACATTCATAGTGGAGTCAAATCCGAAAACAAAGCCGATACTGTTGTAAATGCCAATTGGCACATCTTCTATAGTCCATCTGTAAGTCGATGTATCAGCCAAATCCAGAAAATGCACAGATTTATCAAACACTTGGAGCGTTCCGTCGGAATGTACCATTTGCAGTTTCGACACAATCATCTGCAAATCTGTGACCATGTATTTGTTGCCGGCGTCATTGACATATTTCATCGAATCTCTTTCAAGGGAGTCTCCGTTGACGTTGAGAGAGAAATTGACATTTATGCTGCACAGGGTGCTTTCCTCATCATTTCTGCATGCGACAAAAATCAGGGATAAAGCCAGAAGGATTAAAGTGTTTCGTTTCATTTTCATAAATTTTGTTGTATGACAACATATCGGAGGCACTGATACTGTCAACTGTTCCTGCAGGGGTAATTGGAACGTCGGCCAATAATGAGCTGTAGTACTTTACAATTTTTTCAAATTCCGGCATGTCTTTCTTTGATATCGGGTCGGCAGGTTCCGGAATCAGGGACAGCGGGTCTATTGCCACACCTTTCTTAAAAACCCTGAAATCGAGATGGGGGCCTGTGGCTGCACCGGTACTTCCCACGAAGCCTATGAGTTGTCCTTGACTTACGCGAGTGCCGACAGATATATCCTTTGCAAATCCCTTCAAGTGCATATAGACAGTTGTGTATGTATCGTTGTGCTTAATTTTAACGTAATTCCCCCCGCCTTTATTGTCATAACCTTTGGCGATGACAGTCCCGTTGCCGACAGAATGCACGGGAGTGCCTGCCGGAGCCGCATAATCCACACCGTGATGGGGACGTACAACCTTATAGATAGGATGCTTTCTCGCATTTGAAAAACGCGAGCTTATACGTGTATATTGCAACGGAGCCTTGAGGAATTGTTTTCTCATGCTCTCCCCTTTTTCA
>CALFIZ010000105.1 GCA_937877575.1 uncultured Marinilabiliales bacterium
AATTGTATGTTCCGGCACCGGTTACAGTACCACCGGCAACAGGATTTGCTGTCACGGTCACGTCAAATGTCTGTAAAGCGAAGTTTGCAACAATATCATAATCCTGAGTAACATTCAATGTCAATGTGGTTGCTGTACCATAAACCTGACCTGTCTGTGCATCAGTCCAGTTGACAAAATCATAATGTTGTGCAGGGGTTGCCGTTAAGGTGGCGGTTTCTCCGTAATTGTATGTTCCGGCACCGGTTACAGTACCACCGGCAACAGGATTTGCTGTCACAGTTACGTTGAATGTCTGAAGAGCGAAATGAGCTATGAAGTCCATATCCTCAACAATAACGAAAGTATAAATTGGATTTGTTGAAATGTTCTGACCGCTCTCACTCCAATACTCGAAGTCATAGCCTGTGTTAGGAGTAGCCGTAACAGTCACTTCTGTATTTTCAATATATGAGCCGTCACCGGTTACAGTACCGCCGACTGCAGGTACAGCTGTAACCGTAACATCAAATGACTGCACGTCAAGTACAGTTACAGTGCCCGGATAAGAGATAACATAAAGTGAGCCGCCATACATATCTGACAGAACTATATCACTTAAAGAAAGCGGATAAGTGCCTGGAACATTGCCAACAAGTTGGAAAGTGATTATATCACCGGTATTTCCAAGGATATTTGTGCCCGGCATAGAGAAGCATATCACTCTCACCAGGTTATTTCCAAGCATCTGTGCCTGCACTATGTGCTGTGGCAACAATCTGCCTGTCTTTGCCACTGAATTGGCAACGTATGTCATACCTTCAGGGACATTAATATCAAACTGGAAGCCCACAATGTCATCCTCATTATCAAGGTTGACACCTATAGTGACTGTGGAATTGAGATTGCAAGTATAATCACCAATTGATATAATATTGATTGTTGGAGGAATTTCCTCGAAATTAGCGACTAATGTTCTGTCTCTGTCCACTATGAAAGAATAAGTTTCGTTTGAAGAAACCGGAACTCCATTTTCAGTCCAATTTGTAAATGTATAATTGCTGTTAACGGTTGCGGTCAGTGTGGCCGTGGTGCCTTCAAGATATGTTCCGTCGCCTGTTACGGTTCCGCCTTCTGCAGGATTTGCAGTTGCAGTTATTGTATAATATACAGGGGTAAGCATGAAATTGGCGACCAATGCCCTGTCACTGTCAACCACGAAACTGTAAACAGGTGTTACGCAAACCTCCGTACCGTTTTCTGTCCAATCGTAGAAGTAATAGCCTTCGCTTGGAGTTGCAGTCAAGATAGCTGTCGTACCTTCGAAATAGGTTCCTGTACCACTGACTGAGCCGCCGATTGCAGGATTTGCGGTTGCAGTTATTTCGTAAGTCTGGCCTCCTTCTATGATAGTCATGCTGCCATTGACAATGATAGGAGTATATGGAGTTCCACTGATGCTTGACAAAACAGCGTTTGACAGTGGAAGTGGATATGTACCGCCAGGGCCGGCAAGGTTGAGACTGAAAGTGGCTATCTCACCGGAATTCCCACCGATATTGGTTCCAGGTAATGAGTAGCATAATACTCTGAGAACATTACCGTTTATAACCTGGCCGAGAAGAATGTGATTAGGAGAAAGTCGGTCTGTCTTTACAAGTGAACCAGGCACGAATGTGACTGATGACGGCAAAGTCAAATCGAACTGGAAACCGGCAATCTCAGATTCATTCTCAAGGCTGACGCCTACTGTGATGGCAGTGCCCATGTTGCCGACATAATCACCGATGGATATAATATTGATTTCTTCCGGCATTACATCAAAAACTGCAGTCAGATTAATGTCACTTGTCACAACAAATGAATATGTGCTTTCACTTGAGACAACATTTCCGTTTTCACCAAGCCACTGCATGAAATAATATCCCTCGTTTGCCGTTGCTGTCAGGGTAGCTGTCGTACCTTCCATATATGTACCTGTACCTGTAACTGTTCCGGCACCTATAGGATTCACATCGGCTGTAACATCATAGAATACAGGGGCAAGCATGAAATTGGCGACCAATGTTCTGTCACTGTCAACCACAAAACTGTATGCAGGTGTTGAGCAGACCTCCGTACCGTTTTCTGTCCAGTTAAGGAAGGTGTAGACCTCGTTGGCCGTGGCTGTAAGGGTGCAGGTTGAGCCTTCCGAGTAGATACCAGCGCCGGTCACCGTACCGCCATCAGCAGGGTTGGCAGTGACTGTGATGGTGTATGGGCACATATTTGTATTTTTGGTGAAATCGCTCCAGCCTGCGGCGCTTTGGTAAGCACCCAACATACTGCAAGGCACGTAAACGGGTATGTCGTGGTTATCACCGTCAAAGGTATTGGTATATATTGTTGGAGGCTCATCGGCAAGAACATTCATTGCCGTGAAGCCGGAGCAGTCGCGGAAAGCCAAGCTGCCTATCGATGTCACGGAGTAGGTTGATTCGTTGTAAGTTACCGTTTCGGGAATCACCAGTTCGCCTGTGGCGGCGGTGCCCAAGATATGTCCCAACAAGGTAACGTCACTGTCTTCGGTGATGACATGGTTGAGGTTGCCCACTGTGAAGTGCTCTTCAGCGGACGCTTTCGTCATCCCGGCTATGCTCAGCAACAGGACGAGTAGGGCGACGCGTGCCGCCCTATTAAGTTGTAAAGTGTTTACTTTCATTTGTTTGATATTTAAGGATTCGTGTTTTCTCAAATTCGGAATACTATTTGTCCATTGGCAAAAATTTGGTTGCACTATGTCGTTTGTTTCTGGGGCAAATGTAAGAAATTTTTGTCGGATTTTTCGGTTTTTGGTCGGAAAAATTGTGATTCAGGCAATCCCATGATTGGGAGATGTCCTACTCGG
>CALFIZ010000106.1 GCA_937877575.1 uncultured Marinilabiliales bacterium
AAACTTATCAAGGGCAATACCAATTTAGATAAATTCGTTTATAAGGATCTCGGGGCTATGGCTACTATAGGTCGTGCTAAAGCTGTAGTCAATAAACCTAAGATGACAGGATTTATGGCTTGGGGCGCGTGGATGTTGGTTCATTTGATTCGACTGGCGGGGGCGCACGCGAACTTCACTGTTGCAATTAAATGGGCTTGGAATTTATTTTCAGGTATTCGCCTCGGCCGTATCATTACCAATATTAAGTTAGACAGTGGAAAATTGGCCGATAAAGTTGAAGAGGAAACTGACGTTTAAAAAGAAAGAGGCCAAGTAAATGAAGCTTTTAATTGATGATGCCCATATTGATTTAATCAACAAAGGCTATATACTTGCAGGCCATGATGTTTCTTCAGGCGGTCTGATAACCACATTGTTAGAAATGACCTTCAGCACGGAAGGACTCGGAATGGAACTGCTTTTCGATGTGTTCGAAGGCGTTTATCTGTTCAACTCGGCTTTCAGCGAAAAGCCCGGACTTGTCATTCAAGTCACTGACTACAACAAAGTTGCATCCTATCTGTTCGACAGGGGGATAGAATTCTACATCCTCGGTGATGTGGTGGAATCAGATACGGTAAAAATCAATTACGAAGGAGAGACCTTCAAACTCGACATTGCCGATTTCAGGGACATCTGGAATCATCCGTCACTGCTTTTCAACATGGAGCAGATAGCCGGTGAATTGGCAAGCGAAAGATACATGAATGTATTTGAGCAGCCTCTGAAATACAGGTTCGGACAAGTGTTCACAGGCAAGTTCTCAAGTTATGGCATCGACCCTCACCGCCGCAAGCCCTCAGGCATAAAGGCAGCCATCATCCGTGAAAAAGGCTGTCAGTGCGACCGTGAAATGGCATACGCCCTTTATCTTGCCGGTTTCGATGTGAAGGACATCCATACCACGGACCTCATGTCGGGCAGGGAAAATCTCGAAGATGTCAACATGATTGTATTTGTAGGCGGATTCTCCAATTCAGATGTGCTCGGTTCAGCAAAAGGCTGGGCAGGTGCTTTGAAATACAACGAAAAAGCAAGGACTGCGCTTTATAATTTTTACAAGCGCGATGACACGCTGAGTCTTGGTGTTTGCAACGGATGTCAGGTCATGGTGGAACTGGGGCTCATCTATCCTGAGATGGAAAACAAGCCTAAGATGCTGCCTAACGATTCACAGAAATTTGAATCCGGTTTCGTAAATGTCACCATTCAGCCTAACAACTCAATAATGCTGCGTGCTCTTGCAGGATGCAGGCTCGGCGTATGGATAGCACATGGCGAGGGCAAGTTCATGTTAAGCGAAGATGAAAAGGCCTACAACATACCTCTTAAATATTCATATTCGGAATATCCTGGCAATCCTAACGGTTCCGATTACGATGCGGCAGGCATCTGCTCAAAGGATGGCCGTCATCTCGCGATGATGCCTCATCTTGAAAGGTCATTCCTGCCGTGGCAGTGGCCCTACTACAACCGCAACAATGACGAAATCACACCGTGGTTCCTCGCCTTTGTAAGCGCAAAGGAATGGATAGCCAACATCATAAAAAAATAATTCATGGCAATGAAACCTTCTAAGATGGCAATAGCGTATGATTTCGATGGTACGCTTGCGCCTGGGAACATGCAGGAACACGAATTCATTCCTGAACTCGGCATCGGCAACAAGGAATTCTGGATGGAAGCCAACCGGTTAGCATCCCAAAACGATATGGACGGCATCCTCGCCTATATGCAGCTTATGCTCAACAAGGCCAAGGAAGCGCATATATCCATCAAGCGTGAATCATTTGAGAACTACGGCAAATCGATAAAGTTTTTCGACGGCGTTGAAACTTATTTTGACAGAATCAACGAATACGCCATGTCAAAGAATCTTATCATTGAACATTACATCATTTCTTCAGGACTAAGGGAATTTGTTAGCGGGACAAGCATTGCCAAACATTTCAAGAGGATATTTGCATCGGGGTTCAAGTACAACGATGAAGGTATCGCCGAATGGCCTGCCGTAGCCATCAATTACACCAACAAGACGCAGTATCTTTATCGTATCAACAAAGGGATTTACAACAGTTGGGATGACACGCTCATCAACAAATACGTTCCTGACCATCTTCGTCCCATTCCGTTCCCCGACATGATTTATATCGGTGACGGTGAAACAGACGTACCTGCGATGAAAATGATAAAGTACCGCGAAGGTACGGCCATTGCCGTGTACAATCCCGAAATCAGGCATTCAGGAAGCGGCACATCCAATCCGAGAGAAATGTGCTTAGAACTGATTAAGGACAACCGTGCCGATTACATAGCTCCTGCCGACTACAGGGAGGGAAAGACTTTAGACACAATTCTTAAGCGACTGATTGATCGCATCGCCGCCGAACACGAGCTAAACGACATCAAGTTGAATCAGATCTCCAATCTGTACGATATGTAACGATTGTAGGGGCGAACATTTATTCGCTCCTACAAATTCAAATATTATCAGTCAACGTTAGGATTAAGGAACCTGTTGTTGTTACGTCTTAACACGTATGTGTTGCAGTTGACCGAAGACGAAGACATGATAGGTTCTGCAGAAGATGGCACTTCCGCAAATTCAACTTCTTTCCTCATATAAGCAGGCTCCTTCTCCATTCTTTCCACCTGTTCGCTTGACGAAAGATCGAGAGAGAAACTGCGTATGTTTTTGTAGCGTTCCTCGCTCTTCTTATTCATCTCTTCACTTCCCAGAGGCCCATCGTTGTAACCGGCGTATGGTTCAATGTTTCCTAAAACTTCAGTATCTGCGCTGTTATGTCTGCTATCTTCATCGTACAGGGTACGTATGATTCTTTCAGAATTATTAGCATTGATTGAAATCTCGTCCGTCTCGGAATCATTATTGGGTTTCGCATCATCAAGATTGATGACCTTTTTTTCCGGCTGAACACTTGTTGACGGGAATCCTGTTGCGATGATGGTTACAGCCAACTGGTTTCCAAGAGAATCGTCAAAACTTTGCCCAAAAATGATATCAGCATTGCCGCCGGCAAATTCCTGAACATATTCAGCAAGTTCATCAAGTTCATCGGTAGTAATCTGTTCGCTGCCGCTGACAATATTGAGCAATATGTTACTTGCGCCTTTGATGTCGCCATCATTGAGCAGAGGGGAATCCAAAGCTGCATCAACAGCATCCTTTGCTCTGTTTTCACCTTCCGCGATGCCATAGCCGACAAGTGACGTTCCACTGTTGGAAAGAACGGTTCTAACATCCTGGAAGTCAACATTCACATATCCGGACTTTGTAATCATTTCGGAGATGCTTTTGGCTGCCGTTGCAAGCACTTTATCAGCCATTGCAAAAGATTCCTTTATACCTAATGTCCCGTATGATTCCTTGAGTTTCTGGTTGGCGACAACAATCATCGTATCAACGTTTTCCCTTAGTCTGGCAATACCATCCTTAGCCTGATTTTCTCTCTTTTTTCCTTCCCATTTAAAAGGTGTAGTGACAATAGCAACGGTAAGGATGCCATGTTCCTTAGCCAATTGTGCTATTACAGGAGCCGCACCAGTTCCTGTACCACCACCCATTCCTGCTGTTATGAACAGCATCTTGGTGTTTGCCTGTATTGCATCGACAAGCTGTTCCTTGCTTTCAATTGCAAGCTGACGTCCAACCTCAGGTTGCGCTCCTGCACCGAGGCCGGTACTGCCAAGACGTATCTTGACAGGAACATCACTTGAGTCAAGTGCCTGATTGTCAGTATTGCAAACTACAAAGTCAACATCAGTGATACCCTGACTGTACATATAGTTTACTGCGTTGCAGCCGCCGCCGCCTACTCCTATCACCTTAATAATCGATGATTTGTCTTTTGGTAAATTAAAGTCTATATTCCCTACCATAATCGTTTGTGTTTAGTTATTTATAATTTTATTATACTCTTATTCTGATGTTAAAAATGATTCGAACATATCCAGCAGATGTCTTCTTTTCTTCTTTACATCCTTGATTTCCGGTTTCTGTTCTTCCTCGGTATTGTCATTACCTGAATGTGTTGCTTCCAGTTCATCTTCCTCGGCTTTCTCAATACCTATCTTAAGAAGTCCCACAGCCGTGGAATATATCGGGTTTGACAATTCCTTGTCGGTTCCGTTTTCCAGAAATTCGTTAGGATAGCCAATGCGTGTCTCCTTGCCGGTGACATATTCTGTAAGCTGGATGATATGTTTCAGCAAAGAGCCGCCGCCGGTTATGATTATTCCTGCAATCAGCTTCTTCTCATAGCCCGAATTTCTGATGTTGAAATTCACCTGTTCAAGGATTTCTTCCATTCTTGCCTGAATGATGGACGCAAGATTCTTCAAAGATATTTCTCTTGGCGGACGTCCGCGAAGACCGGGGATGGAAACTATTTCCTCTTCCTTGTTTTTTACAGCCATTGCCGAGCCGAACTTCACCTTCAGGTCTTCGGCATATTTCTTTATGATTGTACATCCTTCTTTAATGTCCTCAGTTATAACTTCCCCACCGAAAGGTATCACGGAAGAATGTCTGAGAAATCCATCCTGGAAGATTGCAATATCAGTGGTGCCGCCACCTATGTCCACGAGGGCAACACCAGCTTCCTTCTCCTCTTCGCTTACCGCCGCACTTGAAGATGCAATCGGTTCGAGTATAAGGCCCTTAAGCTCCAGTCCGGCTCTCTCAACACATTTCTTTATGTTTCTCACAGCAGCTATCTGCGCCGTGATTACATGGAAATTGGTTTCTATCAGAGTCCCAACCATGCCTACCGGCTCCTTTATACCCGGCTCACCATCAATGGTGTATTCCTGCGGAATGACGGCAATAATCTGTTCCCCCGGATTTATCGCAAGATTATACATGCTCGCAGTAAGCTTGTCAATATCATCCTGGGTTATCTCCTCATCCCTCACCTGCTTCATATAGTGCCCACGCTGTTGAATACTTTTCACATACTGTCCGGCTATACCTACATACACCTCCTTTATCTCCACATTGGAGTTTTCCTCAGCCTCTTTTATCGCCCTCTGTATCGACTGTATCGTTAATTCAATATTGGAGACGAATCCACGTTTCACACCTAAGGATTCTGTTTTGCCGTATCCGGCAATCTCTATCTTCCCGGATTCGGCTCTCCTGCCAACTACCGCTGCTATTTTAGTAGTTCCTATATCGAGTCCAACAATGTAATCTGTCATAATATTTAATTTTTAGTTATTGCTATTACCTGATTTTCAAAATTGAGATTCAAAGCCTCATACGCCGACAAGTCCCGTTCCTGCATTGCCTCACAGAACATTCTCAAATTGAATGACTTGACATCCATATTGTCCGGTGTGCCGATTATTATCCGCTTCACTCCATACTTGCTCTGCAACTCTATCATTTCATCCTTCCCCACAACACTGACTGATTCAGTGATGTCGTAAAGGAAATGCTTCTTCTCATTGAGAATATATGAAACAACAGCCGACAAATTCTCTGTTCTTGAGGAATGCTTATTTATATCTGTATCTTTTAATCCATTAATTGTCAATAATTTATAACTTCCATCATATCTGTCCGAATAGAATATGTCACCTTCCAATGTCATGTATAAATTTTTTCTGTCCTTGATATTCACTTGTGCCACCGGCTCCTTCTGCACCACCGTCACCAATATGTTGCCGTTGACTAACGGAGTGACTTTCACAGACTTGACTGACTGTATCTTCATAAGTTTTGTGGTGAGAAGTGAATCATTCACACTGCTGAATCTCTTCGTTTTTACAGAGTTGATTTCGTTTGAGATGAAATATTTGATGATACTGTCGGTAAGCATCTCTTTCCCTTCAGGAACAAGCACCCTGACTTCCACACCATTAACCGTCTTCCTGTTGTAATAGCGGACACAGAATACGGACGCAACAACAGCTAATGCCACGAACAGCCATATCAGAACAGTTATTATTATGTTGCCTGCCTTACTCATTGTGCTTCTCCTTTAACATTTCAACGATTTCATTACAACTTCTGTCGATATTGCCTGCACCTATAGTTACGATAATATCGGCATCCGTTTTCCTTGCGACCTGTGCGACAGTGTTTTTCAAAATGACACTGCCCTTGCTGACATTCATCCTAAAGAACAGCTCATGTGAAGTCACACCTTCAATAGGCAGTTCACGGGCAGGATATATGTCAAGCAAATACATTTCATCAAATTTGGAGAGGACTTCTGCAAACTGATCCATAAACAATTTTGTCCTCGAATAGAGATGCGGCTGGAAAAAACCGCATATCTTCTTGCCCGGATACACTTCATGAATTGCATCAAGAAGAGTCTCAACCTGTTCAGGATGATGTGCATAGTCATCGATGTAAACCACTTTGTCATCCTGATAAAGGACATCGAACCTGCGGGAAACACCCTTATAGTTTCTCATTGCCAATGCAACCTTGCAATAATCGACTTTAAGCAAGGCAGCTACTGAAAAGGCAGCACAGAAGTTCTCCATGTTGAATCTTCCGCGAATAGGCATATCGGTGAGCTTCACGTCTTTCTTGCCGTCGTTTATTATGATGTCAGCCAAGCCGTTATGATACGAATACTCGACTATTCTGCATTTTGCATTCTTATCGAAACCGTAAGTATTGGCGGTTGGTACTATATCTTTATACTTGTAATTCACAATTCTGTTGGAAGGTTTGGCAATCGATGAAAATTCCCTGAAAGCATCGACCAGTTGTGCCTTTTCACCATAGACATCAAGATGGTCGATTTCTACGGAAGTGACCACTGAGATATCAGGTTTGAGTTTAAGGAATGACCTGTCGTATTCATCTGCCTCGACCACAACTATTCTTGCGCCATTTGAGGAATACAGGTTACTGCCCGTTGTTTTGCATATCCCGCCAACAAAAGCCTCAATAGGGATATTGCATCCGTCAAAGATGTTGGCAATCATTGCAGTAACTGTAGTCTTGCCGTGTGTTCCGGCAACTGCGATGCAATATTTGCCCTCGCAAACGGCTGCCAGAAGGTCGGAACGTTTAACACCATTGAAGCCATTATTCATGGCGTATGCAAGTTCCTTGTTGCTTATATTTATAGCCGGAGTATAAACGACCAAATCTGTATCATCGCTTATATTATCCTCATTCTCAAAGTAGTTGACAACTATCCCGAAATTTTCGAGCATTTCGGTAACAGCAGAGTGAGCTTTGTCATATCCCGAAACCTTGCAGCCGCGATTATAGAAATACTGGGCAAGAGAACTCATCCCAATACCGCCTATTCCTATGAAATACAGCCTTTTAAGTTTATTTATGTTTATCCCCTCAGACATTTCCACTCATTAATTATTACTTATTCAACAATTTAGTTTCTATTACATTCAATATCCTATCAACAGCGTCGGTGATAGCCAGTTTCTTAATGTTGGTTCCGAGCAACTGAAGTCTCTCCCTGTCATTCAACAGGCTGATTGCGACATCCGCAAGCTCTTGTTCTGCTTTGTCATTTTCCACAATCACTGCCGCATCTTTGTCAGCAAGTGCCTTGGCATTTATCATCTGATGATTTTCAGCGGCAGTTGGCAGCGGTATCAGAATCGCAGGAAGTCCGACTGCGCAGAGTTCGGAAATGGCTATGGCACCCGATCTCGAAACAACCATGTCAGCAACACTATACGCCAAATCCATTCTATATATGAAATCTGAGCACCAGACAGAGTCCACATAGTTGTCCTTCAGCTGTTCCTCAGCGGTGGCCAAATAGTTTTTCCCTACCTGCCAAATAACAAAACATCCTGCATCCACGTATCTCTGCAAATCTTTGGCAATAGCATTGTTTATTGCAAGCGCACCCTGACTTCCGCCGACGATGAGCACAACAGGTTTGCTTCTGTCCTTTATTCCGAAATATTCGAAAGCCTCATCGGATTTCGGTGTTATGTTCAGAAATTCCTTTCTGATCGGGTTACCGGTCATGACTATTTTCTCCTCAGGGAAATATTTCTCCAAACCGCTGTAAGCCACACATATAGCGTCCACGTTCTTGCTCAGCATTATATTGGTTTTGCCTGGGAACGAGTTCTGTTCCTGTATTATGGCAGGAATGTGTTGTGCCACTGCTGCTTTCAAAACGGCACCACTGGCATACCCGCCGACCCCGACCACAAAATCAGGCTTAAAACTCTTGATAATCTTTTTTGCCTTCTCCATGCTAAAGAAGAACTTTACAAGGATAGGTATGTTTTTCAGCATGGATTTTCTGCTAAGTCCCTGTACATTAAGCCCGATAATCTTATATCCTGCCTTAGGGACTTTTTCCATTTCCATTCTTCCGTTGGCACCTATGAAGAGTATATCGGAACTCGGATATCTGTCCCTTATTCCATTTGCAATTGCTATTGCCGGAAATATATGGCCTCCTGTTCCTCCCCCACTGACAATAACTTTGATAGTATCATTATTCTTCATAAGCAGCCTCCTCTTTTACTGTAACATGATGTGATGCAATGCTTTGCACTATTCCAGACAGGAAACAGTACGCAATCAGCGAAGAGCCGCCTTTGCTTACAAACGGTAACTGTTCGCCCGTAATAGGCAATAGGCCTACTGCCACGGAAATATGCACAAGCGCCTGAACCAAAACGACAGAGCCCATCCCGAATGCGAGCACCCTGCCCATTGTGTTGTCGCTCTTCAAGGCTATAACCATAACCCTGAGGAAAAACAATGTATAAACTATGATGATTAATAATCCTGTCAGCATTCCGCCCTCCTCTACAAGAATAGAGAATATGAAATCCGACTCGGAATTGATAAGATAATATTTCACTTCACTATTACCCGGGAATGTGCCTATTAATCCGCCATTGCCAATGGCTATCATCGGACTGTCAATTTCCTGATATTGTTCACTGCCTGAAAATAAATTTTCAACGTATGTCTTGATTCTGCTCTTTCCTGTTGTATTGACTCTCGAAACTCTATCAATAGCCATATACAGCACAGCTACAGTTACAATTACGCCAATCAGTCCGAGGACATACTTCCAGTTCATCTTTACAACAAACAGTAAAATTAAGGCAATCAGTAGCATTATAAACGCTGACGACAACTTTTGGGTAAAGCATAACCCGCAAGTAATTATAATAGGTAATCCCAAATACAGAATAAAGTATTTCAATGAAGAATTGAGCAGCCCGTAACCTCTCGACAAAGCCATACACAGATACAGAACGAATGTAACCTTCACAAACTCAAACGGTTGTATCGAAATACCCAATAATCTCAGGTCCCTTATTGACTGATTGCTTGAAACCCCTTTTGCCAGCATTACCACACAAAGAACAACTGACAATACATAGATTGTTATGGCTCCAATCTTAAAGAACCGTCCCTGATAGTCAATTCTTTCAACTATGAATATCAAGAATATACCTATTAATATAAATAACAGCTGTTTCAAAAGATGAGATATGGTTCCCCCATTTCCAATGACTTCCTTATACGGAATCGTGGAAAAAGTGGCAATCAATGACAACAAAAACAATATCGTCAATATTGCGTACAACCCCTTGTCACCTATGAAAAGCTTTCTCATTATATTCTGTTTACAGCTCTCTTGAATTCATCACCTGCTTCAGTATAAGTTTTGTTTTCGAATAATCCTGCCGGTGAAAACAGAACCTTGTCATCTTTTCTACTGATATTGAAGGCATATAGTACAGCATCATTTATAGTAGGCACCTCGATAAAAGTCTTGATGTATCCGCTTAGGATGCCTCGCATTACGCTGCAGTCGTTTCCGACGCAAATAATCGATTTGACTTTTTTCATGATTAGCTCAGTGATCTTCTCAAATCCAGTATCATCCTTGTTTGCTGCGACAATCCAGATAACAGGATCGTTGAATGATTCCAGAGAATACCAGGTCGCATTTACATTTTCAGCTTTTGAATCATCGATGAATTCAACGTTGTGAATTGAAGCGACAGTCTCAAGCCTGTGGTCACGGCTGAAGAAGTTCTCGAAACAATTCTTTAATGATTCTTTTCTCATTTCAAGAAGCTGTTGACTGAGTATTGATGCGGCAGTTGATCTTGGGACCTTTGTCCTTCCCTGTGTTGCTAATTTTTCTAAGTTCATGTTTTTAAGTATTTTATTCGTTCTATATATTTAAAATTATCTAAGTTTCAATGTTATGATTGATATGAAGGAGAGCAGAATACTGACGATGATGAAACGGGTGACGATTTTTGCCTCGCTGCGTTTCTTACCTTCTTCAGTAGAGCACTTATTTCCTTCAAGTATCTGATAATGGTGATGCAAAGGAGCCATCAGAAATACTCTTCGCCCTTCACCGTATATTTTCTTTGTGATTTTGAACCATACTCTTTGAATGATGACGGAGCAGCCTTCAACCATGAAAATACCGCAAATGACAGGGAGAAGCAGTTCCTTGCGAATCATTATGGCATAGACCGCAATAATGCCGCCGATTGTAAGACTGCCGGTATCTCCCATGAATATCTGAGCCGGAAACGTGTTATACCACATGAATCCCACGCAGGCACCGACAAACGCCATAATGAAAATAGTCAGCTCGCCTACCGACGGTATCATCATTATGTTCAGATAATCCGCAAAAATGATATTGCCGGAAACCCAGGAGAAAACGGCTAATACTGCACCGACTGTGGATGATGTGCCCGTTGCTAAGCCATCCATTCCGTCTGTCAGATTACAGCAGTTCGACACGGCAGTTATTATGAAAGTAACTATTATAATGAAAATCACACACGTCCATAACTTGTGGTTTTTCATGTTTTCAGACAATATCTTGCTATAATCAAGCTGATGATGCTTCACAAACGGAATGGTAGTCTTCAGCGACTGCTCAGGTGAGGAATATTTGTAATATGTAACCGCCTGATTTGCAGCATTTATTTCAGAATCTATTGTTATCGGATTCTGTTCCGATGTTCTTTCCCGGATGACCACATCAGGATGACAGCACATTATAACTCCGACAAAAACGCCAATCATAATCTGTCCCAGTATTTTGAACTTGCCGGCAAGACCGTTTTTGTTTTTTTTGAAAACCTTAATGTAATCGTCAAGAAAACCTATGGTTCCAAGCCAGACAGTAGTAATCAACAGAGTAATGATGTATATGTTGGCTATATCGGCTAAAAGTAATGTGGGAACTATTATAGACAAAATGATGATGACCCCGCCCATGGTCGGAGTGCCTTCTTTTTCCTTCTGTCCTGGGAGTCCGAGATTTCTGACTGTCTCCCCTATCTGTTTCTCTCTCAATTTGTTGATGATATTCTTACCGAATATCAACGATATCAACAAAGATATGATGAACGCCGCCGCAGACCTGAAAGAAATGTAGTTGAAGACACCTGCTCCAGGGAAGTCATAAACATTATCCAAATATTTCGCCAAATAGTACAACATATCATTTATCTGTTAATGAGTTCTTTAACAATTTCAACATCATCAAAATGATGTTTTACACCTTTTATCTCCTGATAATTCTCATGGCCTTTGCCTGCGATAACGAGCACGTCATCAGGCTGCATCAGATTAATAGCCACGTTGATAGCCTCCTTTCTGTCGGCTATGCGCATTACCTTTTTCATATCGGCTGCATCAATGCCAGCTGCAATCTGGTCAATTATCGAGTTCGGCTCCTCGGAACGCGGATTGTCGGAAGTGATGATTACCAGATCGGAATATTTCACGCTCACAGCCCCCATCTCCGGACGCTTTGTGGTGTCTCTGTCGCCGCCGGCACCGAAAACGCATATCACCCGTCTGCTGTCTTCAGTAAGTTCCTTGACCGCTGAAAGCACATTTTCAAGAGCATCGGGAGTATGTGCATAATCCACAACGACATTCTTGCCATCATTGTTCGGAACAAGTTCAAATCTGCCTTTCGCACCTTTGACGGCACTGAGGGCAACTTTCACTTCTTCCTTGTCGGCACCTAAAAGTACAGCAGCAGCATAGACTGCAAGCTGATTATACACATTGTACATGCAAGGCAGCGGCAGCCAGAAATCGTCTTCATTATTGATTTTTATCAGAGTGCCATATATCTTGAATTCAAGTATTTTGGCGTGAAAGTCAGCCATTTCCTTAACTCCGTATGTAAATACCTTTGCTTTAGTGTTCTCCACCATGATCATTCCGTTGCGGTCATCAACATTAGTCAGAGCGAACGCTTCCGGAGACAACATTGTGAAGAAACTCTTCTTCGCAGCGATATAGTTGACAAAAGTCTTATGATAATCAAGATGATCGTGAGTTATATTAGAGAAAATGCCACCTGCGAAAGTCAGTCCGGCAATTCGTTTCTGGTCGGCAGCATGTGAACTCACTTCCATAAAGCAGAATTCGCAACCACATTCAACCATTTCCGCCATAAGACGATTAAGAGTGATGGGATCTGGAGTAGTGTGGTCGGTCTCAAGTACTCTTTTTCCGATGATGTTCTGCACTGTGGAAAGAAGTCCGCAGCAATAGCCAAGCGATGTGAAAAGATTATAGAGGAGTGTGACTGTCGTGGTTTTTCCGTTAGTGCCGGTAACTCCGACAAGCCTCATCTTTGAAGACGGATTGTCATAGAAATTCGAAGCGATAATAGATGCTGCAGCTGCGGAGTCCTTCACTTTGACATAGCATACGTCATCAACCATGTCAGAAGGCAGAACTTCGCAGACAATCACAGCACCACCCAAATTAACAGCATTTCTGATAAACGAATGACCATCCTGCATATAGCCCCTTATAGCCACAAACAGTGACCCCTTAGCGACTTGTCTGGAATCAATGCACACCGAAGAAACTTTTGATGGCATCTTACCGACAATCTCTATCACTTTTACACCGTTCAACAAAAAATTAATCATAATAAACTAATTATCATTTATTTAGCTCATTCCAAACATAAGGTGTCTTAATGTTAACTGTCATGGTTTCATAAAAACAAGAGTCTGTTTCATACAAAACATCGGCAATCTTCTTTACTACAGGAGCGGCAACTGAGGCAGCATAATATTCGCCATACAAATCACTCAGCATGACATAGATTGTATATTTCGGCTTTTCTTCCGGGAAGAAACCGATGAATGTCGCGCTGTAAACTTTGCTGGCCCTAATCTGCGCAGTGCCCGTCTTTCCACAGAAAGCATACTTCGCATTTTTAAAGACATTGGCGGCGGTACCTGTTGTCACCACCTCCCTGAGGATACCCTTGGCCAGTCGCGCGATTGAATCGTTGCAGATGGTATCGACAACCATAGGGGCAAAGTTTATCACATCACCATGTTCATTATCAATAATCCGACTCACGAAACGTGGTCTCATCATCACTCCTCCATTGGCAATAGCATTGTAAAACATTGCCAGGTTGATAGGAGTAATCATGACCTCGTATCCTTGAGCCATCTGATACAAACTTGTCTGCCACCAGTTTTCACTGTCTGTGTTCTTTATCTGAGACCTTGAGGAACTCAGTATGTCTGTTTTCACATAGTCATCAAGGTGAAGGGCATGAAGCCCGTCAACAAATTTCTGTGGATTCGACTTATAATTGTTGTAAACCACTTTGGCTGCACCGACATTCGATGACATTGCGAATATCTTGCGCAGCGACCATACTTGTTCTGAACCGTATATGTGGGAATCAACGACATCCTTACCCGGGAAATGCATCCTGCCGGTGCCTATTGACATTTCGTCATCAAGATTAATGACCCCGTCCTTAAGCCCCACCACAAACGAGGCGAGTTTGAACACGGAACCCGGTTCGTATGTGTTAGCAAAGGCTATGTTTGTCTGTTCGCTGAAAACGGTGTCGTTACGTTGGCTTTTTGTCAGATTAACCATTGCCTTCACATCGCCGGTTTCGACATCCATCACAATAGCGCAACCCTTTCCCGCTTTCACGCGTTTCATCTCGGCATACAAAGCATCATAGACACTCTCGCTAAGATTGTAATTGATGGTAGCCACCACATCCCTGCCCTTGTCAGGAAACAATTGGTCGGTAATTTCAGCAGGCAGTATGTTACCATGAAACATATCGCGCTTCATGGTCTTGCCCAGCAGGGTGTCCCTGTAAGTCCCGATGATTCCGACTTTATTGGTTTCATCGTCAAGATTGGTCTTCCCAAGCGTTCTCGTACTTATCTTGTCACTTGTGAAAATCATATCCGTATGATGGTCAATGATCAGACCGCCTTTGGATTCACGCAGGATTCTGAAATGCGACACCTTTGTTTCTTCTTCCTTATGCACATCCCTCATTATCAGCTGATTGGTAAGTCCTTTCTGATAAGCCTTCTTAAATAGCGGATAATATGACTTGCCGCCATTCTTTTCGAGGAAATACCTGTCGAAATCATCGGCTAAATATTTCAGTGTGTCAAGAGTGAGATTCGGAATATTCTTCTTAGCTGTAACGGCATTCCATCTTATGTCACATGAAGGATAGCAATAAGCCAGAAGGTCACTGGCATTATCACCGAGAAGGTTGCCGCCGAAAGAAGTGACCACATCGGTGATATACGCTTTATTGTCAACAGCCTCACGCATCTTCCTACCTTGTGCAATAGAGATAAAGCACAGTTTGAGCATTACGGCGAACACCACCACGAATGCCACAAGGCACATAATAATCATTCTCTTGTTAATGTCTCCCATGTTTTTCTACGATTATTACGTGAGGCTGTTCGGGGGGTTGCTGAAAGCCCTGTGAAGACAGCTGTTTCATTAAAACACTGGAACTCTGATACTTTTGAAGTTGTGCTTTCACTTCATTATTTCTGTAATTGCACTTGTCAAGTTCCTTGTTAAGTCTTACCATGGTGTTATACCTCTTCACAGGTTCATAGCGCATACCTATATATATAAGGATAAGCAATACGCAGTATAAGATGAACCATATCGGACTTCTTCTGAAATTACCGGAAAACAGGAAATCGCCGGAGAAGAATGATTTGGCGATTTTGTTGGCACGTCCGTTAGAAGCTTTCCTTGGTGAAGAAGCCTTACGTTCGGGCTGTTCTGTCTTCCGTTCCTTCAGTTTATTAGCCATGATACTATATTTTTTGTGCAACGCGCAGTTTTGCGCTTCTTGCCCTGCCGTTTAAATTAATTTCGTCATCGGAAGGAACAACAGGTTTGCGGGTGATGACCTCAAACGGTGTTATCTTGTTCCCATAGAAATCCTTCTGTTCAACACCTTCTATATTACCGGTCTTGAAAAGGTTTTTAACCATTCTGTCCTCAAGTGAATGATAGCTTATTACAGCCACCCTGCCACCTGATTTCAGGATGACGGGGATCTGCCGCAACATTTCCTCCAAAGCCTCGAGTTCGGAGTTGACCTCTATTCTCACTGCCTGGAAAACCTGCGACAGATATTTGAATTCCTTGTTGCGCGGAGCAGATTTCATAGCCACTGCCTTGAGGTCGGCTGTAGTTTCAAAAAAGTTTTCTTCCCTGAAATTCAATATGTCCCTTACGAGGAAAAAAGGTTTTTCTATTTCACCGTATTCCTTGAAGATGTGCGCTAATTCCTCTTCGGAATACGTGTTGAGTATATCTTTTGCAGTCTTGCCCGTCCGGTTGTTCATTCTCATGTCAAGCTCGCCGTCCTTGCGAATTGCAAAACCGCGTTCATAATCGTCAATCTGGTGTGATGAAACGCCGAGGTCAGCGAGGACACCACTGACCGGAATCGCATCATAATATTTGAGATAATTCCAGAGATAGCGATAGTTCTGATTCACGAAGGTCAGCCGGCTGTCGTCAGGGCAGTTCAAAAATGCATCGCCGTCGATATCGAAGACTATAAGGCGGCCGTTTTCTCCGAGTCTCCCGAGTATCTCACGGGAGTGCCCGCCTCCGCCGTATGTGACGTCAACATATATCCCATCCGGATCAGTGATAAGATAGTCGATGCTTTCATTGAGCATTACCGGATTGTGGTATGTCATTTCATCGTTAATTTCAATATTTGCAGCCTGCTTCTCCATCAAAGTAATCATTTGTTGTTGAGACTATCGTTGATTGCCCCCAGTTCACTAATCACGTCACTGTATGCATCGTTGAGGTTAACGCCCTTGTTACCGGCAAGATGCTGCTCATAAGCATCCTTATCCCATATCTGATAATAAGTGCCTAAAGGGATGAGATAAACCTCCTTCTGCAGATTGCCTGCATTAACCAATTCCTTTGGAATCAGTATTCTGTTGCTTCCGTCAAGTTCCACTGTCCTTACCCCCGCCGTATAAAGTATCTTGAAATCAGTGGCACGTTTGTCAAACGGATTAAGCCTGTTCAACATGGCCACCTGATTCTTCCATTCGGAATATGGATACAGCTCGAGACATTGGAACGACAAACTTCTCTTAATCACAAAACCTTCACGTATCAGCTCCTCATTGTCCTTGCGAAACTTTGTCGGGACAAGGATTCTGAACTTGTTGTCCAGTTTGCAATTATATGTTTCGAAACCCAAAAACATCGACTATAAAATTTTTTGCTAAAGTAATATTTTTTTCCCACATTTTTACACAAATCTGACACAAATTTTACCCAAATTCCCACTTTTTATTAACAATCTTTCTAACATATTGATAAACAATATTTTAAATGTCAATAAAAATTTACAAGCAACAGAATCGGGAACAAATATTGACCTTTTTAGGTAAAAACCATTATCTTTGCAGTTTTATAAAAGTTGAGCCAATGTTTCAAATAGACTTCAAGGAATTAATAGCTTCAAAATCTCAGGAGACGGCAGACAAGATACCGGGATTCGTCTATAAGATTGCCAACAAATGGTTGTGTGTCGATGAAATAAACGAAGTGCTCGCAAAATATGAGGACAAAACGGGAATTGACTTTGCAGAAGCTTTCCTTTACGACCATTCGCACATGACGGTGAATGTAATCGGTGGAGAAAACATACCGAAAAGTGGGAAAATCACCATAGCAAGCAACCATCCTCTTGGCGGTTTCGATGGAATCGCACTGATATCCGCTGCTGGAAGAAGTCGCAAAGACATCATTTTCCCGGTCAATGACTTTCTGACATTGATTCCGAATTTCAAAGAGTTATTCATTCCGATCAACAAAGTGGGGGCAAACAGCAGAGAATATGCCAAGACTCTTGAGAACACATTTGCTGCCGACAATGCGTTGCTATATTTTCCCGCAGGTTTGTGTTCAAGGAAAATCAAAGGCGTAATTGTGGACTTGCCATGGAAAAAGACTTTTGTAAAGCAGGCTGTGAAAAATGAAAGGACAGTCATTCCGACCTACATCGACGGCCGCAATTCGAATGCTTTCTACAACATTGCCAACCTGCGCAAGTTCCTAAAGATGAAATTCAATTTTGAAATGACAATGCTTCCGAGAGAAATGTTCAGACAAAAGAGCAAAACGCTTAACATCACATTCGGAAAGCCCATCAGTTGGGAGCGTTTCGATGATTCGAAAAACCACCAGCAATGGGCGGATGCAGTCAGAGAGTTCATATACACTCTCAAAGATAATCCCAATAATGAGTTTTAAGAATGCAAGAATTAATTAAACCTTTAGACATACCGACATTGAAGTCGGAACTGAGTAAAATCAGATTTATAAGGACTACCGACTACGTCAAGAATGAGATATATGAATTTGAGAATCAGGACTCTCCCGAGCTCATGAAGGAAATCGGACGTCTGCGTGAAAGAACCTTCCGGGCTTCCGGCGGCGGCACAGGGCTTTCCTGCGACTTAGACTATTTCGATCTGTGCGAAAATCCTTTCAAACAACTGATAATATGGAATCCCGTAACTGAGGAAATCATCGGCGGATACAGATACCAACTCGGAAAAAACATAACCGTCAAAGACAACGGCGAGATGCTCTCCCCTGCAGGAGAACTTTTCAACTTCTCACCACATTTCCATGAGAAATACACGCCCTACATGTTAGAACTCGGCAGGTCTTTTGTAATTCCGGAATATCAGGCGACAGGCAACGTCCGCAAAGGCATAAGCGCACTCAACAGCCTATGGGTCGGCATCGGAAGCATAATTGCCGAAAACCTGGAGCAAATCAAATATCTGTTCGGAAAATTCACGATGTACAGGTCTTACAACACCTATGCACGTGACCTTATTCTCCGTATGCTCGAAATCTATTTCCCTGACAATGAGCACTTATGCACTCCGAAGGAATCCATAAGCCGTCAATATCCCAACGAAATGCTGGATCAGCGCTTCAAAGGGGACAACTTTGACGAAGACTTCAAGACGCTGATAGGACTGTGCAAACAACAGAACGAGAACATACCTCCTCTCGTCAGCTCATATACCAACCTCACTCCGACCATGAAATACTTCGGAACATCCCTTAATCCGGGCTTTGGCGATGTCGAAGAATCAGGGATACTGATTACCATTGACGACATATCCAAAAAAATGTATGACAGGTACATAACAAGCAGTCTTCAATACTACGATGACCATCAAGCAAGCTGAGTTTTCCCGCAGTTCCGGCAATGTGTCGCAGTGCCCTGACGACAATCTTCCCGAATTCGCCTTCATCGGAAGGTCGAACGTGGGCAAATCGTCATTAATCAACGCCTTAGTCAACAACAAAAACCTATGCAAGACTTCTTCCACCCCAGGAAAGACCCGACTCATAAACCATTTCCTCATCAACAAGGAATGGTATATCGTCGATCTTCCCGGATATGGCTTTGCAAAAGTGCCACAAAGCGAAAGAAATAAAATCGAACGGATGATTTCATCATACATAATCAACCGGAAACAACTGAGAAAACTGTTCATACTCCTCGATTCACGACACGAGATGATGAAAATCGACTCAATATTCATCGACAATGTCCTCGACCTCAACCTGCCGGTTGCTTTTGTGCTGACCAAATGCGACAAGTTGTCCAATGCCGCCGTTGACAGCAGCGTCGCATCATTTCGAAAGTCGCTGAAACGACTGTTTAACGGCAGAGGAGACACATCCGGCCCCATCCAACCGGAGATAATCCCCACCTCCGCCGAAAGGAAGTCCGGAATTGACATCCTCCTCAATAGCATTGAAACAGCCTTAAAGACAGATTAAAACACAAATCAAAAATGCAGTTTGCAAATCCTAAATATTTATGGGCTCTGTCAGCCATACTTATACCTGTCATCGTACATATATTCCAGTTCAGAAAACTGAAAAACACCTATTTCACCA
>CALFIZ010000107.1 GCA_937877575.1 uncultured Marinilabiliales bacterium
CGGGACACGGATATGCAACACCGTATGTAACCAGTAACTACAGCGGAATGATGTTTTCCGGAAGCTGAAGAATTTCAGACACCTTGGCGCAGCGGTCCTTTATCGGGTAAACACCTGTCCAGACTGCTCCAAGCCCCATGGCGTGTGCTGCCAATAGAATGTTTTCAGTTGCAGCCGATACGTCTTGTACCCAGAAATCACGTGCATCTCCTTCCAATGCCTTGTCCATGTCACCGCAGACGGCAATTCCTAACGGTGCGCCTGCACCTTGCCTTGAGACGTTTTTCATGATATCGGCATCTGTAATGACAACAAAATGCCACGGCTGTTTGTTTACTGCGCTTGGCGCAGCCATACCTGCTCTCAGCAGCTTCTCGATTTTGTCACTTTCTATGGCTTTGTCCTGGAATTTGCGTATTGAAGTGCGTGTCATGATGCTGTTGTATGTTGCGTCTTCAACATTTGCCACATTATCTTGGTTTGCTTGGTTTTTACTGCTGTTTAAAGCCAGTTTTGCGCAGAGCAGAACCACTGCTGCCGCTAATATTATACATAAGATACTTGTCTTTTTCATTTTGTTTTGAATTGTAGGGTTTTGCTAAGTAACGTTTATTTGTTTAATTCTGAGGTCTTTATGAGCGTACCGGTAGGACAGATGAAACGGCAGTATGGCCGTGAAATGAAAACCGACAGCAATGCAATGACTATTGCACAGGCGATTATTGCCGGCGATGCTGTCTGGAACAGAAATGCAGTGAACAATTCGCAGTCCATCCATTCGAAGAATATGCCAAGCCACAGGCAGAGCATGAGAACTGCCCACAGTATCTGTCTGAACCATTCCAGTCCTTTTATAAGCTTGACGCTCATTTTGATTTTCCTCTTTGAACAATGACCCATTAACTGCTGCAGTGAGCCAAATGGACATATATTGGTGCAGTAATATTGTCTCTTGCCAAAGAGAGGGTATATGAATGCCACGATTATCATAATAATGAGTATCAGATATGCCCAATGGAATCCGCCCGAAAGGAATGTAACCATTGAGGAATAAGAGACGAAGGTGCCGCACCAGAGCCCGAGAACTACGACATTGAGTAGCATCTGGATGATTAAGTACCATTTGTTTTTAATGAAAAGAGGCAGAATTGCTGCCATCAGCACGACTATGAGACCGATGATGAACTTCGGTTTCATGAGGGTTGAAAAATCAGAACCGGTTTTTGTGACAGTTGATGATTGCACGTGATTGAGTGCCAACTGCACGTTTTTTATTATGGCATTCGAGGAGAATGTTGCACCTGATATACCATCGACTTGCAGTTGGGAGGCTTTTGATACCGGCATACCGGTCCATTTATCCTTCAGGCCTTCGTAGGCTCTTGAGAAGAAATGCGGGGTTTCAATGTTGTCAAGCGCTTTTACCTCTACCACTTTGTCATTGAGGATATATACCTCCAATGGTATCGGACCGTTGAAGCCCTGTATGTCTTTGCCCAAGGATGTAGTATTGACTATAATAGTGTCGCCAGACATTCGGATGTTGTCGGAAGTCCTGACGGAAACTGCTGCTGCAACATCCTGC
>CALFIZ010000108.1 GCA_937877575.1 uncultured Marinilabiliales bacterium
GAAGAGAAGCTTATTAATAAGAGATTTATTTCTAACTTTGCAAATCACTAAAAAAAAGACTTATGAGTTTGAAATGTGGAATAATAGGACTTACCAATGTGGGCAAGACTACAATATTTAATTGTATATCAAAGACTAAGGCTGATGTGACCAATTTTGCATTCAGCAATAACACTTCAAATATGGGGGTGATAGACGTGCCTGATTCGAGGCTTAATGAACTTGACAAAATAGTGCATTCCGCCAAGATTGTTCCGGCTACCGTCGAAATAGTTGACCTCCCCGGACTGGCTAAAGGCGCAAGCAAGGGCGAGGGCTTCGGCAACAAATTTCTTGCTGAGGTGCAGCAGACCGATGCACTGATACATGTCTTACGCTGCTTCGATGACCCGAATCTGCCTCACGTGGAAGGCTCCGTTGATCCTGTCAGGGATATCGAACTCGTTGATTTTGAACTCCAGGTGCGTGATTTGGAACTTGTGGAACGTAAAATCCAACGTCTCGAAAAGGCTTTCAAGAGCGCAGGCGACAAAGATGCAAAACAGGGTATCGAAGTCCTCGAAAAATATCAGGAGACATTGGGTAATTTCGGAAACGCCCGTGATATCGACACCCCACCGGAACTGTATGACAAATATGTAAAGGATTTGCTGCTGCTCACCGACAAGAAGGTGATGTATGTCTGCAATGTCGATGAGGATTCGGCAGTCAATGGCAACAAATATTCCGATGCAGTCAAGGAGTCATTGAAAGATAAAGATGCGTTGGTGCTGATAGTGGCGGGCAAGCTTGAATCTGAAATTGCCGAATTCGATTCCGAGGAAGACCGTGATTTGTTCCTTCACGAGGCAGGACTTGCTGAACCAGGCGTCAACCGTATGATACGCGGAGCTTACGACATGCTCAACCTGATGTCGTTCTTCACGGCAGGTCCGAAGGAAGTCAGGGCATGGACGATTCACAAAGGCATGACCGCTCCTGAAGCTGCCGGTGTTATCCATTCCGACTTGGAAAGAGGTTTCATCAGGGCTGAAGTGCTGAAATACAAAGACATGGTGGAACTTGGCAGTGAAGCTGCATGCAAGGACAAAGGCAAGCTGTTCGTCGAAGGCAAAACGTATGTCGTAGAGGACGGTGATATCCTGAATATAAGGTTCAACGTATAATACTACACGGAAATACTGCGTTTTGCGCAGTGTTTAGTGGCGGAGTGTGATTTTCTGCTTCGCAAACCATTCCTCATGGAAAATCGCACCGAAATGGTACGTCTCGATACTGAGACCAGTGCTCTTCGTGCCCATTTCCCGGTTCCATGTTTGTAACGTCGTTCCGGATTCGTTGATGTTCAGATAGATAACGATAACATTGTCACCGTTTTCAAACTTAATGTTGCGGCTGTTATCGTTTTCCAGCCTTTCAATGTCACCGGTGTCGGATAAATCATAGCTTACTAAAGTGCATCCGGGGAAATTATTCCTGCACCATTTCTTGAATTCTTCAACGACTTGAAACTGTCCTGAACGGATTGTCGGCAGGTAAGACGTTGTATAATAGTTATATACATGCTGCGAATGTATGCCATAGGCATTCTTGCCGTGAAATCTGTAGAAAAGCAGCCGCCGTATCTTGAACCATCTTAGGGACATTATGCTTCTGTGACTGTTATTTCGTTGATAATGGTGAGGACATCGTTGAAATCGTATGGATGAGCCTTGTCATACTCGAACTGCAGGGTCATTCTGCCATTTTTCTCGCCGATTTTTGTGACACGGTGTGTCTGCTGGACGTATTTGAATATTTTGCTGCACGTTGCCGACTGGTAGAAGGCTGTGTTTTCAGTAGGGAGGAAATAGAATTTGAGCATCTCACCTTTAAAAAGAATCTTCTCAATCCCGAGGTTACGGGCTAAATTTTTGACTTTCAGTACGTTGAATAGTGCCTTGACTTCATTTGGAATCGGACCGAAGCGGTCGGTCAGTTCACTTTGTATCATGGCGAATTCTTCATCGTTCTTCACCTCGTTCATTTTCCGGTATGTGAGCATTCTTTCGGACAGGCTGGAGATGTATTCGTCAGGAATGAGAGCCTCTATATCGGTATCGATTTGGCAGTCTTTTGCGAAGCTGACATCAATCAGCTCCGAGTCGGCGGTCTGTATGTTCTCTTCGAGTTTGAGTTCTGACATGGCCTCACTAAGAATCTTCTGGTACATGTCGAATCCTATGTCGGAGATGAAGCCTGACTGTTCGGCGCCGAGGATGTCACCTGCCCCGCGTATGTCAAGGTCCCGGAGGGCAATGTTGAAGCCGCTGCCCAAGTCGGAAAATTCCTCAATGGCACGCAGGCGTTTTGAGGCTTCTTCTGTGAGCGTCTGAAACGGAGGGGAGATGAGGTAGCAGAACGCCTTCTTGTTGGTGCGCCCCACACGCCCCCTAAGCTGGTGCAGCTCGCTGAGGCCGTAGTTCTGGGCATCGTTGATGATGATGGTGTTGACGTTAGGTATGTCGAGACCGGATTCTATGATGGTGGTACACAGAAGAATATCGTATTTGCCGTCAATAAAATCTATCATGATTTTCTCCAACTCGTTGCCGTCCATTTGTCCGTGGCCGACTGCGATGGAAATGCCTGCCATGATTCTGAGAATCATATCCTTGACGAGTTCTATCGTTTTGATTTTATTGTGAACGAAGAAAACCTGACCGCCGCGGTTGAGTTCGAATTCGATTGCGCTGCGGATGATGTTTTCATCGAACTGACAGACTTCTGTCTGCACCGGTTGCCGGTTGGGTGGCGGCGTCTGCAGAATGGAAAGGTCTCTTGCTCCCATGAGCGAGAATTGCAGTGTGCGGGGAATAGGAGTGGCTGTAAGTGTCAGAGTGTCAACATTGACCTTCATCTTTTTCAGTTTTTCCTTTGCTGATACCCCGAATTTCTGTTCCTCATCGATAATGAGCAGACCTAAGTTTTTGAATTTGGCTTTCTTGCCAAGGAGGATATGTGTTCCGATGAGTATGTCGATTTTGCCGTTCTCCACGTTGTTCCAGATTTCGGTTTGCTGTTTTGCCGTTCTGAAACGGAGGAAAGCGTTTTTTCTAAAGAAGAAGAAATTTCCGCTTTTGCCGAACTTTT
>CALFIZ010000109.1 GCA_937877575.1 uncultured Marinilabiliales bacterium
TATAGAAATGGATACTGGCAGACCTATGCCGGCCCGTGGAGCAACTCGGATATGGCGACGACAAGTCGCGCGCCTACCCCGACAGCGACGGCGAGATGACGGCCTGGGCCGCCGACCAGTATCTGTATGTTTACGAGCGCACCGTGCCCACCTCCGACCGCCCCGCCACACGTCTGGTGATCAAAGCCACGCACAGGACCGACGGCGAGAAATACTACCGCATCGACCTGCATGAAAACGGCTCGAACTACCCCTTGCTGCGCAATCACACCTACACAGTTTCTATAGGCAATGTGGCGGCCGGCACCGGGCGTGACAATCCCAAGGATGCGGCGGAAAGTCCTTCTACCTCAAACGTTTCGGCAGAGATTACCGACCTTCCGGAGGTGTCCGACGGAGTGGCGCAGATTGCCGTGCAGTTCATAGAGAGCACCTATGAGGTGGGAAGCGAGACTCATACCCTCGACTTTACGTTCATCCCTTTGATTGATGATGGTACGCCGGACAACACCAGGGTAAGGATCGAGCTTGGCACTGGCGTGGGTAATTCTTTCGTACCCGGCGGAACGTCCGGAAACGGTCCGGCCATAGACGGGACGCCCACCATCTCCAACACCGATCAGGAGTGGGGCAGGATTACCTTCACGCTGACCGACAACAACTCCAACAAGTTCCAGACAATCAGGGTTGTAGGCACCAAGAACGACGGCTCGGAAATTTACCGCGATGTGGTCATCTACCTCAAGATGAAGCAGCTTATCCTTATCGCTCTTCATAAGTTTGGTCAGCGGTATTCCGGTCCACTTTGCCACTACAGACACCACATCCTCAACGCCGACTTCCTCACGAATCAAAGGCTTGTCACCTGCCACGGATTTCAGTTTCTCCTGCGCGTCATTGATGGCATTCTCAGCTTCCTTTATCCTGCCGTAACGTATCTCGGCGACCTTTTCATAATCGCCGCTGCGTTCAGCCTTTTCAGCCTCAAACTTCCACTCTTCAATCTGCTTCTTGTTCTTCTGGATATCCTCAACACAGGAGCGCTCAAGTTCCCATTTTGCCGACATCTTGGAATATTCCTGGCGCAGGTTTGCAAGTTGTTCGTCAAGATATGTCATTTTCTCAGTGTCGCCTTCTCGCTTGATGGCTTCCTTCTCGATTTCGAGCTGACGGATCTTTCTTTCGATCTCATCAATGTCCTCAGGGACGGAATTCATCTCCAAACGCAGTTTGGAAGCAGCCTCATCTATAAGGTCGATAGCCTTGTCAGGCAGATATCTGTCTGCGATGTAACGCTTTGAATACTGGACTGCTGCAATTAGCGCATCATCCTTTATCCTTACCTTGTGGTGAGTTTCATACCTTTCCTTCAGACCACGGAGTATTGAGATGGCACTGAGTTCGTCAGGTTCGTCTATCATCACCTTCTGGAAACGCCTTTCAAGAGCTTTGTCCTCCTCAAAATATTTCTGGTATTCATTGAGGGTGGTAGCACCTATCGCATGAAGTTCGCCGCGTGACAACGCCGGTTTCAGGATGTTTGCAGCATCCATTGCACCCTGCGTCTTGCCTGCACCGACCAACGTATGAATTTCATCAATGAACAGAATGATATCGCCGTCGGATGCAACAACCTCATTCACAACACCTTTCAAACGCTCCTCAAACTCGCCCTGATACTTGGCGCCTGCGAGCAGCGCACCCATATCAAGGGAATAAATCTGCTTTGACTTCAGATTAGAAGGAACGTCGCCGCGGACTATTCTCTGTGCTATGCCTTCTACCACTGCCGTTTTACCGACACCCGGGTCACCCACGAGAACAGGATTGTTTTTGGTTCGGCGCGACAGAATCTGAAGCACACGTCTAACCTCTTCGTCACGACCTATGACAGGGTCAATCTTTCCCTTCAAGGCCATTTCGTTAAGGTTCTTTGCAAAACGGTTAAGTGTATTGTACTTGTTTTCAGCGTTTTCATCTTTAACCTTGTTGCCTTTTCTCAATTCCGCAATGGCTTTCTCCATTGCATTAAGCGATATTCCCTGATCCTTTAGCATCTGTGAAACATCGTCACGGACTTCAAAGAAAGACAAAAGAATGTGTTCCAGGGCGACGAAATCGTCACCCATCTTGTTAGCCTTGTTATACGCAGCATTCAACACACGATTGGCATCCTGTGACAGATACGGGTCGGTGCCCGATGACTGCGGATATGATTTGATTATACTGTCAATCAATGGATTAAGGTTGTTAACCTGAACACCAAGTTTGTTGAAGACATAATTGACTATGTCCTCTCCGGAATGAAGCACTCCCTTGAAAAGATGTCCGGTCTGAACAACCTGCTGGCCATTTTCCTGAGCTATCTTCACGGCTTCTTGTAAAGCCTCTTGAGATTTTATTGTAAATTTATCGTAATTCATAATTTCAAAATCCTCCTGTCCGATAACCATCAACTTACGTGCCAACAATCATCGGAGGAAAAAAATACGACATTCTGTCAGGATTCCGTAAATTATTCCGACAAAATTACAGACAGTTAATCCAAATCGGTCGTTAGGATTTATGTCAGATTGGTATTTGTTTCGAGCAGATTGGTTGCATCACTGGTGAAGGCGTAGCGGGCTACGTCAAGACAGGGATGTGGACAAGATGCCGAAAGAAATGCTGATATGGATTAGCGTTGGTAAACCACCTTTGATGTCTGAACCCTCACTCCATCAACATAAACACTGATGAAATACATTCCATCAACTATGCCGTTTGCGGGTGTCCATTCAAAATCGTTCGTTGCCGTTGCCCTGTAAACGATTTGACCGGTAATGTCAGTGACAACGTATTCTGCCTCCAAGGACGCATTTCTGCGAATAGTCACGGATTTTGCAAACGGATTCGGATATACCTTGAAGTCATATAATCCGTCATTTTCAATTCCATCGAACATGAAATCGGTTATGTCTGATTCGCAGAAATTGTATAACGACTTTACGCCGAATCTCACCAGACCGGTGACATCATTGTCGTAATAATGGCTGCTAAAGAGCGAATCAGCCATCATCACGCCATCCTTATAGAACGAATAGGCAATAGGATAAGTGTCAGCTGACGGTTCCCATGTTATATAAAATCCGCCCTGGATACGGGTCACGCCAATGTTGACCGGAGGCAGGCACTGTGTTTCGACTTCCACGTCAACACATTCTGAATCGGAGAACAACTCATCCTCGTAATTGACAATCACACAATAATTATAAGTACCGTCAGGCACAATATCAATGTATGATGTATCTGTAGTTGAAGCCAACAGAACATTATCCCTATAAATGTCGAAATGGTCAAAATATGCGGTATGATGCGGGACATTCCATGTGAGTATCACATTTTCGGAATGTATATCAGCACTGAAATCATCAACAGGAAGAGGATAGCTGCCAAAAACATCAACCCCTCTTATTATGTCAGACAGGCAACCGTTGTCGTACATTGCCTGAATGCTGAAGCGGAAGTTGCCATAGCCATACTCGCCGGTATATGAGTTCTCGGTGACGGTATCGACTATCACATTATTGCAAACTATTTGATATCCAATAAGTTCAGCTATATCTGGAGCAGGTTGGTCCCAAGTGATATTCACAGTATTTCCGGTAATTGAGCCGGTTATGTTATGAGGGATGTGGCATATCTTTGTCGAATCCGGTATGATATTCATTATGCTTGTCTGGTCGCTGTTGAAAGTGTAATTGCCGGGATTAAGCTGATTCATTGCGAAATAACCGTCGCAATACCCGCTCCATCCCCAGTTGAAATGAAACATATTGTTATTGTCATAACCGTCACAGACAAAAGCGTGACCCACTGTAGAGTTACGGCCGCTATATTCCATCGGCTGACTGGCATCAAGCTGTTCCTTCAGCATTTCGACCCAACGATACTGGTTAAAATCCGACTTGTGATTGTTCACGACTGCGTCATTATATCCGAAATGATCGCGAAGAGCGGAGACCACCCTGCCCATGTTCGCGCCACTGCCTGACGGGGAATAATCCATTCTGACGCTGACGCCGCAGTTGACCATAAGTGTTGCCACAGCTTCATTAGGACTATACACATTGTTGGGCATGCTGTTCCAATCGAAATGCACATCACCGTGAACTATAGACAAATCGCCATAGTTTCCGTTGACATACACGGATTCTCCAAGTCCATATTCAGGATAGTTCCAATATTTCATAACCTGTGCCATAGCTGTTGCCACACATCCGGTATAGACATGATTACACGGGCCGCCGTAATCAACCGGACATTTGGTGTTATAGTAGCATCCCTGGTCCCATTTGGTGGTGACCAAAGGCGACACCGCGGAATTACCCTTTGCAGCGTAAGTCCCGTTAACGATGGTTTTCCAATCCGGATGCTTCCTGATTTTCCTGCCACATTCGAAAACGGCATTCATTTCTTCCTTGTAATCCTCAAAGAAAGAAATGATATTTTCCGGAATACCGTCTGTAATGAACACACCCTCATCGGAATAGCCGAGTATGGGTTCTATTCTCTCGTCACCTGCCACGATAACGAAACCGTTGTTTGCATAATCGTTAAAGATGTAATAATAGACTGTCGAATGTATTGCATCCTCATCAGTCATAACAAGTTGTAAATCAACATTGTTCTTTACACCGACAACATTGTGTGACCAATTTTCGGCAACTTTGCGTGCGGTGGTCACATCCACTTGCTGAGCTTCAGCAACGGAACAAAAAAGTAAAGCTGTAATTAATAATAAAATTCTTTTCATAATTGATTATTGCATATTTCTGATTCTGACCTCCATAGGAGTGTCGGAAAGTAAATTCACCAGTTTGCTTACATCTGTATCCGAATAATGATACGGATAAAGTATCTTAGGGTTTATCATCTTGGCAGCCTTGACAGCCTGTTCAATTTTCATAGTATATGGCTGGTTTACAGGGATAAAGGCCATATCAATATCGCCGAGTGAAGCCATTTCAGGGATATCCTCGACATCTCCGGGCACATATATGTTTTTATCATCAAGGGTAATGACGAATCCTATATCACCTCTGTCCTTAGGGTGGAACTTGAGTTGTTCGGGTGAGACATTATAAGCCGGTACTGTCCTGAAGGAAACTTCATCATTAACGACAACACTGTCACCCGGTTTCAGTGCATTTGCATCTCCAGCCTGCATGGCGGCATTTTTTGAAGCATAAATCTTCGTACCATCCTTTGACAGGGTTTTTATGGCAGCAGTATCAAGATGGTCGTAATGTTCGTGCGTCACCAGAATAAGGTCGGCCTTGGGGAGCACGGAAAAATCGATTGTGATGTCATCCTGTTTGGAGACAGGATCGAAGTAAATGACGAAATTGTCCAAAGACATCATCACGCTTGCATGTTTGAGAAAGGTGACAGTCAAAGTCTTGTTACTGCCGGTAGTGAAGTTGTCGGACTCAAAGGTCTGATTCTGTTTGCATTTAGTGAAAAGCCCCATAGTTAGAATGATTAAAACGGAAATGAATATGTAGCGTTTAGTGCATTTCATTTTTTGATTATTAAAACAGGCGCAAAAATAATCAAAAAATCAGATAATTAAAAATTAATTGTATCTTTGCAGATTCACACCAAGAAATACAATTTTTTATAAATAATTCAATTACAATCAATTATGGATTTCGAACTAACCAAAACAGAAAAGTTATTTCGTCAGATGATAAGAGAATTTGCCGACAATGAGGTAAAACCGTTAGCGGCAGAGGTTGACGAACAAGAGCGTTTTCCGATGGAGACAGTGAAGAAGATGGCAGAATTAGGTCTCATGGGCATACCGGTACCTGCCGAATACGGTGGTGCAGGAGGAACAAACCTGATGTACACCATTGGCGTTGAAGAGATTTCGCGTGTATGTGCCACAACAGGTGTAATCTTGTCGGCTCACACTTCACTGTGTATTGCTCCGATTATGGAGAACGGCACTCCTGAGCAAAAGAGCAAATATGTTCCAAAACTTGCGAAAGGCGAATGGATAGGCGCTTTCGGTCTGACCGAGCCAAATGCAGGTACAGATGCCTCTTCACAGCAGACTATGGCTGTTGACTGTGGCGACCACTATGTACTCAACGGCAACAAGATATTCATCACCAATGCCGAATATGCCAACGTATATATCATTTTTGCCATGACCGACAAGTCAAAGGGCACCAAAGGCATTTCCGCATTCATTGTAGAAAAGACTTTTCCAGGATTCCAGGTTGGCAAAAAAGAGTTAAAGATGGGCATCAGGGGTTCTGCGACCTGCGAACTTATCATGACCAACTGCATAGTTCCAAAAGAGAACCTCCTCGGCAAAGTCGGCGACGGTTTCAAAATAGCGATGAAGACACTTGATGGCGGCAGAATAGGCATTGCGTCACAGGCATTGGGAATTGCGCAGGGTGCGATGGAAGAAACCGTCAAATACACCAAGGAGCGCAAGCAATTCGGAAAGCCCATCAGTGCCTTCCAGAACACGCAGTTCCAGTTGGCCGACCTTGAGACCAGGATTCAGGCGGCGCGACTTCTCGTCAGGTCGGCAGCCTTCAAGAAGGACAACGGCATGCCTTACACTGTCGATGCAGCAATGGCAAAACTCTTCGCAGCTGAAACAGCGATGGAAATGACCACCAAGGCGGTACAGTTCCACGGCGGTTACGGCTACACCCGTGAATATCCTGTTGAGCGCATGATGCGTGATGCGAAAATCACGGAAATCTATGAAGGAACTTCCGAAGTTCAGCGTATGGTTATTTCATCTAAACTATTAAAATAAGAAAACATGAATATAGTTGTCTGCATAAAACAAGTTCCGGACACCAACGAAATAAAGATCAATCCCGTAACCGGCACTTTGATACGTGAAGGTGTTCCAAGCATTATGAACCCTGACGATAAGGGCGGCCTCGAACTGGCTCTCCGTCTGAAAGATAAATATGGCGCTCATGTGACAGTAGTCACCATGGGACCCATGCAGGCTGACGCCATACTGCGCGAAGCCTTCGCCATGGGCGTTGACCGTGCCATCCTGTTGAGTGACAGAAAGTTCGCCGGTGCCGACACCCTTGCGACATCATACGCACTTTCCTGCACCCTCCGTCAACTCGACTACGACCTCGTCATTACCGGACGCCAGGCTATCGACGGTGACACCGCACAGGTAGGGCCGGAACTCGCCGAACAGCTCGGCCTTCCTCAGGTATCATACCTTGAGGACTTTGAATTAGGCTCCTACTCCGTAATCGGCAACATCATAAAAAACATCAAGAATGTCCTGCCTCTCAACGACAATGCAAAACAGGAAATCCCCGTAAACGAAAACGGCAAGATAACCGCCACTCTCAAAAAACAGACTGAAGACGGCTATGAAATCCTCGAATGTGAACTCCCGATGTTAGTGACAGTACTTGCATCCTCCTTCAAACCACGCTACATGTCCGTAAGCGGCATCGTCAACGCCTACAACAAGGAAGTCGAAGTATGGAACGTCTCCAACATCAATGCCGATGAAACACGTCTCGGACTCAGCGGTTCCCCGACAAGAGTCAAGGAATCCTTCGCAAAGGCCATAAAACAGGCCGGCGTCGTACATGAAGTGGAACCGGAAGAGGCTGTTGATATTATTATTAACAAATTAAAAGAAAAATTCATCATCTAAAATCTCAGAATATGGATATCAACGAATATAAAGATATTTACGTCTTTGCTGAACAGAGAGACGGAATAATACAGAATGTCGCTTTCGAACTGTTAGGAAAGGCTAACGAATTAGCAGCCCAACTCAACGAAAAAGTCATAGCAATCCTGTTGGGGCATAAAATATCCGACAAGACTAACGACCTGATACTTTCAGGTGCCGACAAGGTCATCTGTGTTGATGATGAACGTTTAGCCAACTACCTGACAGAGCCTTACACTCAGGCTATCACTCAGATTATCAATGAAAAGAAGCCGAGCATACTGCTCATCGGTGCAACCACAATAGGCCGTGACCTCGGTCCGCGTGTTTCATCACGCAACACCACAGGTCTCACCGCCGACTGCACCAAACTCGCCATTTCCCCTGAGAACCAGTTAATGATGACCCGTCCGGCTTTCGGAGGCAACCTCATGGCCACCATTCTCTGCGCCAACAACCGTCCCCAGATGTCAACAGTACGACCGGGCGTCATGCGCAAGGCCAAGAAAGACCCTGAAAGAACCGGTGAAATTGAAAACATGACAATCAATTTTGATGAATCGAAGTTCAGAGTAAGACTTGTCAAAAAAGTCAAGGAAAACAGAGGGAAAGTTGACATCACTGAGGCCAAAATACTCGTTTCAGGCGGTAGAGGCGTAGGCAACAAGGAAGGTTTCCGCAAACTGCAGAACCTCGCCGATGTCATCGGTGCGGAAGTCTCCTCATCACGTGCAATGGTCGATGCAGGCGTCATGCCACAAGACCGCCAGGTGGGTCAGACCGGTAAGACAGTCCGCCCTGACCTTTACTTTGCATTGGGAATCTCCGGAGCCATCCAGCACCTCGCCGGCATGGAGGAATCAGAACTCATCATCGCCGTCAACAAGGACAAATACGCTCCTATCTTCCAGGTCGCCGACCTCGGAATTGTAGGCGACGTCCACAAAATAGTCCCTATGCTCTCAGAAAAGCTGAAACAGATGAGAAATAAGGAAGAATAATAATCCCTTAATTATTTTATCATGAAAAAGAATCTGATTTTCATCCTAATCATGGCATTAGGACTCGTATCATGCAACAAACCTTCCTTTAAAATCAATGTGCAGTGCCAAAACGGTGAAGACGCAATGGTTTATCTCAGCAGAGTAACCATTGACGACATCATACCCATCGACTCCACTTCCTTAAGAAATGGTCAGGCTAAACTGAAAGTACCGTCAGGCGATGTGCAGGATCTTTACCTCTTATTCATTGAAGGTATTCAGGATTTTATTCCATTATTACCAGAAAACAAGGACGTGACTGTCATTACCGACATCGATGATCCTACCGCAACAAATGTGACGGCTTCCGATGCCCAGGCTCTTCTCAACACCTTCAACATACAAATGAGACAGAAGTTTGATGAACTCTATCCCGCTTATATTGAAGCTCAAAATAATGATGACGAGGCAGCAGGTGACAGTATCGCACAGATGATTATTGATGAGTTAAACAACTACAAGTTCAATTTCATAAAAGAAAATGCCGATAATTTCGCTTCACACTATATTCTTAACGACATGAAGCAGGATTGCCCCCTTGACACTCTCAAATCCCTCGTCGGCAGTTTCGGTGACACCAAATCAATCTATCTTGATGCAATCAACGAATACATTGACAAGCAGGAAAAGCTCGAAATCGGACAGCCATTCATCGATTTCACCCTACAGACCGTATTGGGTGAAGATATCAAACTGTCGGATATCGTATCCGCCAATAAGTTGACGTTGGTTGACTTCTGGGCATCATGGTGCAGTCCTTGCAGAAAAGAAAACCCGAATGTCGTAGCCGCTTACAACAAATATCACAAAGCCGGTTTTGATGTTCTCGGAGTTTCTGTTGACCGCGATGACGCCGAATGGATGAAGGCAGTAAGGGACGACGGACTTAAATGGACTCAGGTACGCGATGCCGACAACATCGCAAGTGACCTGTATTCAATATATTACATTCCAAGCAATTTCCTCATCGACCAAAACGGCACTATTATCGCCAAAGGCTTACGTGGTGAAGACCTGGAAGCAAAATTGAATGAACTGCTGAAATAACTTACAATTTATAAGCTATAAAAAGCCGGCAATTTCGAAATGGAATTGCCGGCTTTTTATTTGTGTATTATGTATTTACGAACTGACACACATACTCATTTCTCACTATTAGACCTATTTCCAATCACTACTTTTAGTGATTAAATATTTCATCAAAAAAATCGACTTTTGCAAACGAAATTACAAGTTTAATATGAAAATATCACAAAGATTTATCCTATCATGCACCATCATAGCGATGATGCTCATTTCCAACGACTTAGTCGGCCAGACGAACAAAAAGGATTCTGACAGCGACACCATAGCAAAAAAAGAAATAAAATTTAAAGACAGACTAACCGTAGGCAGTTACGGTGAAGCGGTCTATACACGTAATTTTTACAGTGACAACATGTTCCGCTATTCACACGCATCATCATACGCTGATGCTCCCGGACATGGACGTGTTGACCTTCCACACGCAGTGATAATGCTGGGCTACGACTTCGGCAAAGGCTGGACATTCGGCAGTGAGATTGAATTTGAACACGGCGGCACCGAAGTGGCAGTGGAAGTCGAAGCCGAAGAGACAGGTGAATTCGAGCATGAAATCGAACGTGGCGGTGAAGTCGCCCTCGAGCAGTTATGGCTTCAGAAATCGTTCGGCAAAGGCTTCAACATCCGCATGGGACACATCATTGTTCCGGTCGGACAAACCAACAACGCCCACCTGCCGACGGAGTTCTTCACCACATATCGTCCGGAAGGCGAACTCACCATCTTACCTTGCACCTGGCATGAAACAGGCATCAGCATTTGGGGCCGTCTCGGCAACTGGCGCTACGAAGCGGCAGTAGTTCCCGGACTGAACTCCAACATGTTTGAAAACAGCGGCTGGGTACACAATGGCTCAGCATCAGGTTACGAGTTCAAGGTAGCCAACAACCTTGCCGGTGCCGCACGCATTGACAACTACTCATTCAAAAACTTCCATTGGGCAGTAAGCGGCTTTATCGGCAACAGTTTCAATAACGACATCGTCTCCAACACGAGCACAAATTATTCCGATGTAAAAGGCTTGGTATTGATTGGCACTGCCGAATTCGATTACAAAGGACACGGTCTCATCGTAAGAGGCAACTTCGATTACGGTCACCTCAACGATGCCGCCGCTATATCCTCTTACAACAAAAACCAGAACCACCAGGACTTCTCGCCTTATCCGCGTTCCTTAGTCGGTGAAGCTGCAATGGCTGCCGGCTTTGAAGCAGGCTACGACATTTTCCACACCATGAACCTTAACGGAAACAGGCTCTTCGTCTTCGGTCGTTATGACTATTACGACAGTTATATCCCTTATTCAGGTGCAATGGATTATGAGTGGACCTCCCGCCACATTATGACCTTCGGACTAAACTATTATCCCATTGAGCAAATTGTCATCAAGGCTCAATTCTCCAAACGTTTCCTCAAGGAACAATACAATAACGAACCGTATTTCTCAATCGGTGTCGCCTATAGCGGCTTATTTACAAGATAACAAATTAAAACAAATCATTAACAAATTTAAATCATAAAAAAATGAAGAAATTATTAAAAAAATCATTGCTGTTAGCAGCAATAGCATTAGTATCATTTTCCATGACATCATGTGGCGGCTCTAATGAAGAAAAAGAAGAAGCCGACAAGGCCCTGAAAACAGCCATTGTTGACCAGTACCTTAACCACACTGTTTTCCCGACCTACACCAATTTAGCAAATGCTACCGATGAATTGGTTGACCAATTAACAGCCCTTAAGGAAGACCCGTCCCAGGGAAACCTTGACAAAGCCTGCGAGATTTTCCTCAATGCCCGTGCATGGTGGGAAAAGAGCGAAGCATTTCTGTTTGGTGCAGCTTCAGATTTCGGCATTGACCCTCACATTGACTCATGGCCACTTGACGAAACCGCTTTCATGACATTGATGAACAATCACGCCATGCTGGAACTTCTTGATGCAGAAGACGGTGATGTGGTTGCCGGCGAACAGCTCGGTAACGCCCTTTTAGGATTCCACGGCATTGAATACATCCTCTTTGAGAATGGCGCACCAAAAGATGCCAGCAAACTCACTGATGACGAACTCATTTACGTGGTTGCCGTAGGCGGTGACCTCCGTAACCGTTGCGTACAGCTCGAAGTAAGCTGGAAAGGCTCTTCCGCTTCTCAGGAACATCAGGATTTGATGGAAGATCTTGAATTCAACACTACAGTAAACAGCGGCTCAAACAGCTACGGTGACAACATGAGAAAATCAGGTGAAGCCGGCAGCACCTATGTCACATTTGCCGAAGCACTCGCTGCTATCATCGACGGCTGCATAGACATCTCTGACGAAGTCGGCACCTCCAAGATAGGCAAACCTCATACAGGAGAAGACATCCACTATGTGGAATCACCTTATAGCTATAACTCAATCACCGACTTCTATAACAACATCACCAGCGTTAAAAACGCTTATATGGGCGGCAACGAAGGTGAAAGAAACGAAAGCAATTCCGTTCACAACTACATGACCACCATTGACAAGAACATCGATAAAGAAGTTCTGGAAGCTATTGAAGACGCCCTTGCCAAAATCCACAACATGGCAGCTCCTTTCGTAAATAACGTAAATGACCCGACAGCAGGTGAAGCCATGGAAGCTTGTGGGACTCTTTCCGAAAAGCTTTCCAATGCTAAAACAGCTTTAATAAATTATAACAGATAAAATAGCCATAATACAAAATGAAATTCAAACATTTAAGATTTATTCTTTGTGGTGCCATAATTGCAGGTATGCTTGTTTCATGCGGAGATCATAACACCCCTGATGAAATAACAGAAGACACATATTCAGGCGGCAAACTCGGAACGACATTTAACTCTTCATCAACAGCATACCAAGACCCGACTCCTGCCACTGAAAATGCAGGTTTGGCCACCAAATTCAAATACGGAGAATATTTCTTCGAACGTACTTACACACAGAACACGGAACCTTTTGACGGACTTGGTCCATTATATGTTCGCAGTTCTTGTATTGCCTGCCACCCCGGATATGGTCATGGTATGCGCATGAACCGCTATCGCACCGAAGACTGGGGTAATGGATATCTGCTTGTTCTTGTTGACAGAAACGACACCTATCTGAGCTCCTATACAGGAATGCCGCAGACAAGGGCGGTTGCTCCTTTCAAAGCTCCTATTGATGAAACACAAATCAATATAAGCTGGCTTAGCTATGTTGATGAATGGGGCAACCAATTCCCTGATGGTGAGACATACAGCCTCATCTATCCTGAAGTCACAATTCCTGAAGAAGCATTCTATGTTCCTCTGCAAGTAGGCGGTAACGACATCCCTTACAGCGACTTGGTGGTAAAGCTTGAATCAACAATAGGCATCTACGGCACCGGCCTTATTGATGCCATTCCTGACGATTCACTGAAAGTACAATACCAGAAGGAGTACAATGACGGTTACATGCAAAACGGTCTCAATCCGGCAATGTGGGCCGGCAGCGACTGGGCTGCATCAGGACTTTACGGCAACACCAAACACCCGAAACGCTACACCTACGCTCTCACACGTGGTCCTCTGCAAGATGCACCGGGGGCAAATGCAATATGGAACATCACCAACGTGACTCACCCGACAAAGATGGGTCACTACATGACTGCCGCATACGCGCAGACCGCTGCCAACGACCCTGATGTACAGGCTGAGTTCTATAATTATTTCCCGCAATTCAATCTTACAGGCGATGTTGCAACCGATATCTACAACTACCTCATGATGAACGACCAGATTCCTGATAGTCTGAAGGTTCCTGAAATGAGTGCTGAAGAATATACGGATTTCATGGTATGGCACCGTGGACTTGCTGTTCCGGCTGCACGTAACCTCAGCGATGAAACAGTACAACGCGGAAAAGAATTATTTACCGAGTTAGGCTGCGCTTATTGTCACAGACCTTCATGGGAAACCGGTGATGACCTCTTCACCGACCCGGCAGGCTTCTTCTCCGACGGAGACCCTCGTCTGCCCCGTTATCCTAATCAGAAAATATGGCCTTACAGCGACTATGTGCAACATAAATTACACATGACCAACGATATCCGTACAGGATGGTGCCGTACCACTCCACTTTGGGGCCGTGGTCTGGCAGCTATCTGTACCGGCTCAAGCGACCGTCTGCATGACTGCCGCGCACGTACTGTCATCGAAGCCATTATGTGGCATGGTAACGCACAAAGCGACGCTCGTAAGTCAATCGAAAAATTCAGAGAGCTGAGTAAAGCTGACAGAGACGCTGTTGTCAGCTTCATCGACGCCATCTAAAAATAATTTAATTATTATGCAAAAGGCTGTGCCTATCCGGCACAGCCTTTTTTTATGAATACCCCTAAGTTTCTAAGGCTTCACATTCTTTTTCAAAGAATCACTGATGAGTTGTTTGAGCGCAACTGTACGCTGCATCACAACATTCTGCTTCTCTGGACGATATAAGTCCTTGTATTTCCTGCCTGTAGGAATTATCTGCAGATTTCCGAGTTTGCCCTTGATATCCACCCCGACACGCAATAAAACAGGATCCATCATGGATATGTTATAGTCAAAAGTATTGGAAAGTGTGTGACGACCGCCTATAATAGCCGAATATTTGTCCATCGTTACCATGAAGGGGTAAATATCTATTTCATTGCGGAATATTGTCGCCTCAACCGACAGGCTGTCAATCCTGTTGTACTCCCGGTTGTTGAACTGCAAGTATTGGGCTATAGTGTTAAACGTTTCACTGTCAAGGATCACCAAATCCTTGCCGCTGAATGCTGCCGCTCCCTTAAGCGTTGACAGCTTAAGCGAATACCTTTCAGTAAGATAAGTCTCTGCAGCAATATGAAACTCTCCGTTCCCGGAAAAAGACTTCAACATGGGAAAAACTGTATCGATGTCGGGTATCATATCAATAAGCTCGGATATGCTGATGTCAAGCAAATGGAAGTCCAACGCCGCAAACAGATGGTTCCTGCGCGGTGAACGATACAATGCCGTAAGCTGCATTCTCGCAGCATTGCAGGTGAAAGCCATCTGCTCAAGTATCAAATCACCATCATTTATATACAGCTTGCCTCCAAGGTCCTCTATGCCCGTGGTATTGTATTTTGCCTTCCTGACATTTGTATTCAGCACGAAATCAACACCTTGTGGCACAATAAACGGATTCGCCTCTGTATCAGTGCCTTCATTGATGTTTTCATCGGCAATGTCGGCCTCAACGTCAACAGTATCCTTTACACCAAAGCCACTGATGAAACCTATAAGCTGGTTGATATCAGCGTATGGAGAGGTGAAATTGAACTCGCCCTTCAAGAGCTCCTTACCATCAAGATATCCTTTCATGTTGTACAAATCGCCATAAAGGTTGAATGATGAATTACTGATGAGGAAACTGCTGTTTCCTATCTTGAACCTGTCTGGATTAAGATTCGACTGCAGAGTCTTGATTCTTATCACTGAATCATTGGGCAGCGTCACCAATGCCTCCTTAAGATTTATGTCAACATCCGGATTCCACATGCTGAGGATGTTGGTCTGAGTGCTGTCTTTGTCATATTGTCCACGGAGACCGACAGTCTGAGCAGTAACTCTATATGCACTTCCCAAATCCACTTTCAGCGAATTGGTCTTCAACGACAGCTTATTGGCATCATTCCGGTTGTTTCTCCCGGACGGGAAAAGCACATAACTTCCGTTCGGATTGTCTGTCACGACTGAAATGGTATCCAAGGTGCCATCGAGATTCGACATTTTAAAGTTACAATTCACATAATATGAATCATTTACAGGATGAATCACATCCGATAAAGCCAACTGGATGTCGGCATCACTGAGAATGGCATCTATCTTGTTTGACACAAGTTTTACGGTCAAATTATCACTGTTAATGCCCAAATCGACAAAATCCTTGAAATACCTGTTGTCAGTTCCCGGCAATGCAACCTTTACCGAAACATTATCACTGTTTGCATAGATGTCGTCTTTCAAATTCACATCCAAACCGTCAATGACAATGGTTCCGTCGGCAACAGCATTGCTGAAATTCGATTTACGTATTTCACTGACATTCAGTTTCAGTTTCTTCAAATCGACCTTTGCCTTGCCATCAGCCTGCAAGCCTACGTCATCTTTCACAAAGACAAGGCATTTCCGCAGGTCAAGATTGGCATCTACAGCCAAATCGCACAATATATCACCCAAAAGGTCACTTATCTTTCCGGATGCATGAAGCGGTCCCATATCAGTATCAGTTGAAAAGTCCTTAAGTTCAAGTCCCAAATCAGACATGTCATCCATATTGATGACAGCGTAAGCCTTCAAGTCTGTGTTTTCCAACTTTGTAGCAAGTGTCCTATATGAAAAATCAGCATCCTTGACCGTCAGATTCGCCGTCAGCACAGGTTTTTCTTTTTCTCCGAAAACCCCACTGACATTGCCGTCCAAAGCAACACGGCAGGTGAGGTTCATATTATCCATAAAGGACAGGAACTTTTCCGGAACCAAGGCTATAATGCTGCCAACTTCGCACTCATCGAGTTGATAATCAACATTTAATGCAATATTATCAGTATCACTCATATCAATCATACCGGCCAATTCGAGCAACAAACTGTTAATTGCCAGCGTTGTTTTATCCAAAGAAATTTTCCCTATACCGTTATCAGTCAGCGTCAGGCTTACAGGCGTTTTAAGAGCCGCGTCAGCAGATGCGGCATACACCACAGAGTCAAGGACTATGTCAGTGTTGCTAACCACCAAATCAATATCAGCATTTATATCAGCATCTGTAAGATTACCTTTGGCTTTAAGCTGCAAATCTTTAAGACGGGCATCAAGCCCGCGGGACGGACTGACTATTTTAACCTTCAGGCCATCGATGCCAAGTGACTGCAGTTCGATATTCTTCGAAAGTGAAAAGGAAGATGTACTCTCAGTCTCCGATTCTTTGGCAAATTCATCAAGATTAATATTCACAGCACCTTTACCGATGGTTATCTTGTTGATTACAATGTCTTTATCCTTAAGAAATTTCTTCAAATTAAACGACAGAAAAAGGTCATTGACGTATGCCATTGTATCGCTTGTCACCTTTGAGTTAACCAAAGTGTTTTCAAGATGCAGGCTGACATCAGGGAAAGTCTTGAAAAAAGAAATATCAACGCTTTCCGTTTTTGCAGGGAAGGGACTGTATTCAGCGACTTTCCTATTTAGGAAAGGTGTAATCTTTTTCGGAGTCAGTACAAAATTGAAGGCAATGATGCAACCGACAGCAATCAGAGCTATCAAAGATGCGAGAACAATGCCTATAATCTTTAATGCTTTTTTCATTTCGTCAGTTAACTCTGGTAAATGTGTGGCTTACATCGAAATCATCACTGTAAATAAGCGAAGTGGCAGTAAGCTCATTGATGGTATATACTTTGGGGATTACCGCACCGAACTCAGTTTCATGATACTGTGTCAAGACATTGTCTTCCAGTTTCCAAGTGAAAGGAATCGACTCCTCCTCACCGTAGTCATCCGCCAGATTCCAAAATGCGGCATTCCCGTCAGAGTAATATTTTTCATAATACTGTCCCTCTTCCCAAGTACCGGGGAGCAACTCAGCATCAATGTTCGTCGCGTTATGATCATCACATCCTGAGGCAAGGAATACCAGCAGCAGAAAACATCCTATTTTAATCGCTCTTTTTATCATTTCAAAGTCTTATAAATCAACTCGCCTGTTCCGATTCTGTAGCCTTCGGATTTAAAAACGAGTTCTCCATCAGTATTGACGATATAGACTAAAGGATAATTATCCGAGAAACTCTGGTTTGTTGAAGCGACTATATTGTTAATCCACTGTGAATCTTCATCATACATGAAAATACTGTTTGACGGCAAATTCCAGTCAGAAGCCCTGAAAACTTCAGAACGCTTGTCGGAAGGAATCACGAAAAGCAAGTTACCGCCCCACTGTTCAAACTGTGACTTTAATGAGGAGATATCCTTAAACAAATGTTTGGTAGGTTCACGGTTAGGGTCGATGAAACAAACCACGAGCTGATTGCCGGCAGCATAATCCGAGACCGTCTTTTCTTTCGACTGTTCGGGCTTATAAGTCATGTCGATTTTACCATACGACTCCTCTCTCGGAGTAAGCGGGAGCAGTATTATTTCCTTCTTAACCGTCTGATTAGGAGCAATATTGAAGAATTCAAGTCTTGACCTGACGGCGCCGTCACTGTAACGGCTGCCTGTGGAAAGCATATAATATCCGGCTTCAAGCGGCAGAGTGACAGGGAAATTTGCCACTCTTGGGTCATCTTCAAAATCGAAGGAAGTGAAGCTCCCGTTTTCGAATCGTGCTATAGTGTAGTGAGTCCAATATACAGGGTTTACCTGCGCATCCTTCGGTTTGGACAGCACCAGTGTCCCCATTTCCTGTGCCGGCTTGCAAGCATCAAAAGTAACTGTCCTCCAATTCCCGTTTTCATAGACAAAAATCTGATTCGTAGCATTGTCAAGATATGCCGGGATATTCATTGAACGGCATAAAGCGACGAAGAATATATCACGTGAATGACTGTCGGCACGACGAAGCTGGTACACTCCGACAGGCGAAACCGGGCAATTGAAATAATTGCCGTCTTCATCTGTTATTATGTGTTCCGCAACCCAGTCGTAAACGATGTCCGGAATCGTATAATCACCGAATTCGGGATATAATTTCCGGTGAAGATGGCTGCGCCACGGATACAAAAACTCATTGGAGATTCGCGGAGGCAATATACCTTTTATAAAGACATCAACAGGATAGTCAGACTCCGACATGTCATAGCAAACCAACTGATTTTGAAGCACTTCAGCTGACGCATCACGCAGATCCTTATCCGAAATGGCATCCAAATATTCCTTCAGATAAAGTCCATCCTTTTTCCTGGAATTGTCATTTATAAACCTGATGATATTCTCATAGTTGCCTTCACTCCTATCGACATAGTTCCAAATCTGTTCTTCCGTCAGATTTTCACTCCTCATACCTGAAATCCTGTCCTTAGTAGGGAAAGTCTGCATATATGCGTTACGTATGGAATCTTCCTGCTGGAGACGCAGATTGTTTCTATCTATCTCTTCTTTAGGCAGTTCTGCCTGCCGCACTTCTCCTCTTGGCGGAACCATTTCGAAGATTTCAACATATTCGTCACCACTCTGACGAGAAAGTTGGATTGTCAGCTTATCCTGTTTGCGGACATCTATCTTTGCATAATTATAGACATTGTCCTTATCAGCCCAGATGAGCAAGTCGCCCAAACCTGTTGTTGCACTTGCATCGCCATTGGCATCGGTTATCTGAGTCACAATAGGATAATATTCCGCATAATTGTACAGACCCAATTTCACAGAGGCGCCTTCTACCGGATTACACTGACTGTCAATCACATGGATTGTAATTTTTTTGGTAGCCGTATAATTACCGAGCATATTGATTCGTGAGAAAAGGCCGGTGCGGTGATTGATTTCCTCATCACCCTTGTATTTTCCGAAGGCATTTGAATGTACCATCATGGTTCGTGTGGCAGGAAACGTAAACCACCCCATGTCGAGACGAGCGTCAGGTTCACAGGCACCGAGATAGTACCACTTCCCATCGACCCAGACTTCAACCCAAGCGTGATTGTCATCGGTATGAGCCCAGCGCGGCGTGTAGCACTGTCGTGCGGGAATGCCGACTGCCCTCATGGCTGTAACGGTAAAAGTCGATTCCTCGCCGCAACGCCCGTATGATGTCTTTATCGTAGCCAACGGCGCTGAAGTACGGCTGTCGGAAGGGCGATACGCCACTTTTTCATGGCACCAATGGTTGACCTCCAGGGCAGCGTCATACATCGACATATCCTTTATCCTATCCTTCAGTTCGTCAAAGAACAGCGATCTTGCCATGTCGAGGTTTTCGTTATTGACACGATATACGAGTACAAAATGGCGGAAAATATCCTCAGGCACAGTCTTGCCCCATGAGAAGAAATCTCTTGCCTTGAAAGCATTTCGGACCTGGGAAAGATAAAAGTCACCGTCATAGTCGCCCAAGTCGCTCAGTGGCATATAGGCATATAGAAATTCAAGAGCCTCGCGTTCCTCAAGTGTCAGATTTTCGCCGTCAAGCACAGTAAACAGCGAGCTGTCACGTCCACAAGCCATTTCACGTCTTTCAAGATAATCCTGATGCACCTGATTTCTATAGTCGGTATCAATAATAAAATGTTTTTCCCTGTTGGTACACGAGACCGATACCAAGGTGAGAACCAATAATATAGGCAACAACTTCTTCATTGTGAAAATGCTTTTAGTCTGTTACTGAAAATCTGAAGATTGCATTGTGGTTGTATGTGTCTTGAGGACGGAGAACAGGCGACGGCCAGTCAATACTGTTTGGAGAATTGGGATAATACTGCGTTTCGGCGGCGAATGCCGAGCGTTTGTTATAAACGATGCCTTTCTTGCCTTTCAGAGAACCGTCAAGGAAATTGCCCGAATAGAACTGAATACCGGGAGCATCCGTATAAATCTCAAGGGTTATTCCCGTAGCAGGACATGTAGCCAAGAGGGCGAGAATACTGATGTTTCTGTTATTGTTCAACACGAAATTGTGGTCATAGCCAAGTCCGTTTCCAAGCTGAACATCATTTTCGTCAATATCTCTTCCGATTGTTTTTGGCTTAGTAAAGTCGAATGCAGTGCCTTCAACCTTACGTATCTCATTGAAAGTCATAAATGTACTGTCAATAGGGGTGAAATCATCGGCATTGATGGCCAAGATATGGTCGAGAATATCAGTGCCGGGTTCTCCAGAAAGATTGAAGTATGAATGGTTCGACATATTGACAATAGTCGGCTTGTCGGTCGTTGCCGAGTAAGAAATCTTTATTTCATTGTCATCGGTGAGAACATATTTGACCTTAGCCGTAACATTTCCAGGGAAGTTTTCATCGCCGTCCGGTGATAAATAAGTGAAAGTCACCTCATTATGTCCCACAAGATTTCCTTCCCACACTTTTCTGTCCCAGCCATTGATTCCACCGTGCAGACAGTGTCCGAAATTATTTACAGGCAGCTGATAGTCAATGCCATCAATTGAAAACCTGCCTTTATCGATTCTGTTTGCATAACGGCCCACCACAGCTCCGAAGTTATTGTCAGTGTTCACATAATCATTGATATTGTCGAATCCTAATACCACATCACGCATTATACCTTCTCTGTCAGGAACCATTATAGAGACTATTCTGGCACCGTAATTTGTGAGGCAGACCTCCATGCCGTTACCGTTATATAATCTGTACAGTTCAGTTTCAGAGCCATTTACGTTAGCCTTGAATTTTTCAGGGTTGAGACCTGATTGCGTAGTTTTTGTGCCACAGCATGTCAGCATGACCGCCAGCACAGCGAAAATCATTCTTTTCATTGTTATTCGTTATTATATTCTCCGACATATTTCTTCCATTTGGCAATCACGCGCTGCATATCATCAGGCAGTTCTGAGTCAAACTGCATAAGCTGATGCGTGGTTGGATGCACAAACCCGATGGTTTTAGCATGCAGAGCCTGACGTGGGAGTATATCGAAGCAGTTATTCACAAATTGTTTGTATTTGGTAAAGGTCGTACCTTTGACTATAGTGTCACCGCCGTAAGTTTTGTCACCGAAAAGCGGATGTTTCAAATACTGCATGTGGGCACGTATCTGGTGTGTGCGTCCGGTTTCCAGACGGCATTCCACAAGTGTCACATAGTTGAAACGCTGCAACACCCTGTAGTGGGTCACCGCATGACGTCCCTGCGAACCGTCGGGATATACCGCAACGACTCTTCTGTCCTTTGCGCTTCTGCCAAGATTTCCGGTAATTGTTCCCTCATCTTCATCAAAGTCACCCCAGACAAGAGCCTGATAACGTCTTTCAACAGTATGGTCAAAAAACTGTTTTGCAAGATATGTCTGCGCCACCTCATTCTTAGCCACCAGCAGCAATCCGCTGGTATCCTTGTCGATTCTGTGAACTAATGCCGGGATTGCACCCCTGCCCTGTTCATTGAAATAATACGTCAGCGCATTTACCAGTGTGCCGTCATAATTGGCGTATGACGGATGGACAACCATGCCGGCCTTCTTATTGACTATGATGACATCGTCATCTTCATAAACGATTTCAAGAGGGATATTCTGCGGAATGACTTCAGTATCACGAGGCGGCTTGGACATCAGTATAGTGATGACATCCAACGGTTTAACCTTATAACTCGGTTTTTCAGGCTTGCCGTTGACAAGCACACAGTCGGCCTTTGCAGCAACTTGGATTTTGTTTCTTGACGCATTCTCTATCCTTGAGAACAGGAATTTGTCCATCCTGAGCGGACTCTGACCCTTATCGACAACAAAACGAAAATGTTCATACATTTCGTTGTCGGAATCCTCATTTTCGTGCAGTTCTATGTCCTCTATATTATCTTCCATCAACTATTTCACAATTATCATTTTGGCAACTGAAACGGTGCCGTTGCTGCTCAAAGACTTAACCATGTATATTCCTTTTTCAAGACCAGTCACATCCATCTTATAAGGTAATGAAACTTTATCAAATCTGCGGCAGACATTACCACACAAATCAAAGATTATCAAGGTATTGTCACATTCAGTGCCTTGCAGGTCCGCTGTAACATACCCATTGGAGACAGGATTAGGATAAAGCCTCAGTTTCACATTATTCGATGAGACATCACCTATACCCTCTTCTTCCGGAGGAATGTTTCCACCGATATAAGGACGGATCATAACAGTTCCTGCTTTCGCACTTTTCATCCACGTACCGTCAACATTGACAAAAGTCACTGATGATGAGTTTCTTGACATGTCGAAACCGAGACTGACAGGAGTCTCCCGTCCTTTAACCAGTCCGACGTAGAATGCGAGATTCGGAAAATAATCCGTGCTTATCACCAACGGTTCATCAAGAACAATGCGGTAATATTTCGACTGGTTGATAGAATCGAAATACATTTCAAAATCCTGCTGATATACCCTGGAATTAGGCGATGAAAACGAATCGTTCCATACAGCAAGAGTATAGGTGCTCGTCGTCTGACCGTACAACGATGTGAAATAAATCTTCACAGCCTTCAAAGTATCGGCGACATTAAGTTTGAATCTTTCACATACCATTGCTTCAGTCTTCTCTCCCAAACAATAAGCAAATTCAGGTGTTCCGTCGTCATAAGCGTAATAGTTGAAGAAATCCTGCCTGAATCGTACCGTGTCATTTTCCTTGAAATCCAAGCCTGTTTCGCTTATCACGTGGGTAATGACAAACGATGATGAATCGGTTTCAGAAGTCGGATAGACATTCGGGAATATGTTAGGGGTATAATATTTGGGGCCGTTTATGATTTCGCTGACCGGATTATAAAACGGATTGATATTGCCTATACCGGAATTATAATTCCAAATCTGTCTCCCTGTTTTGGCATTCACCACAGAGAAGCCGTAGTTGACGTTGTTGTATCTCCTGTCGAGATTGGATATTGCCATGCTGATGCTGGCAACCATCATTTCGTAAATGTTGTTACTTGCAGCGAACTGTCGGTTCGGCATTGCATAATAGTCTTTCAGGAACGACGTTGCATTCGACACGAAACACACATCTCTGTAATAATTGTCATTCATGGTACGTCCGTAGTCAATATAGATGTAATCAAGATTCCACCTTCCCGCATTGCTCTGCCATCCCGGATATTGGTCGGAGCTCGGCAGAGTTGCGACATTATGGAATCTGAACCGGAAGTCTTTGTTGAAATACATCTCATCGTTGATAGGCAGTATCACTTCGATGAAATGCTGTCCCTTGTTGGCGGCAGTATCTATTGATGAGAAAGCGAATCTTGGGATGCCCCATACGGTATGCCACCCGTAATTGGCTGAATCGGACGAAAAGAATTCAAGGCATAGGGAATCGTTGGTATTCACCATTGTCGGATCCTCATTCTCATATTTTTTCAATGGCTGAAAGAAGAAACTCAGATACACCGAATCCGAAGGCCTGAGTCTCCGACTGTCGGTGCCTATGATTGAATCAAGCCGTATCGGACGTGAAGTGAGATAATCAGCTGTTGCATACGTTCCCGGATACATCCGGCTGTAAAGGACACCGGTTTCGTCAAGTGCATCGAACGTCGCAACTCCTATACTTATAGGGGAATACGCATAATCCCTGTTAACATACACATCTTTGTCACACCATAATTCCTGCGATGGATATTTGCTGTCGTAAGAAAAATCGTCGAAAAACGGAAGCGTCAGAATCATATCATCCGCCAACGACTTCTCAGTATTCGGATTGTTTCCCATAAGAACCGGATTATCAGGCAATTCCATAATATATTCCTGGCAGTATGCTATCTGATATGTCATCAGAAGCAAACATACGGCAATAATTTTTATAGTGTCAGAACAAATCTTCCGTATCATCCTCATATTTTTCCTTATTTGAATTATCATACGAATTTTTACCTGTAATACTTTGACCATCCATAATAATGGTGTCAAGGTTTATCTGCGAAAATGGAATATTGCGATAATATTTCATATACAATGCAGATGCCGAATCATGCAGATATACAGGAAACGACATAACAAACTTCAAACTGTCAACATTGATATTGTCTTTCAGTCTGTAGTAAACATCAACCTTCATTCCTTTGTCAACGGATGCCGAACGATACCACGCAGGGGTCATTTTATATGCAACTGAATTGTTAACATCATCAGAATCAAGAAAATACTCATTACCGACATTCAGTTGTGCCATTCTGATGGCTTTACGACAATTGAGAATATTTTCACCATATAAAAATGGTAACATTGTAGTCATATCGTCATCTCCGCCTCCAACATCAAGGTCAATGGAAGAACCCTTTTTCAACTCAGTTCCCGGAGCTATTTTTCTTCCTTTATAATATTGTGACTGCACAGCATCCTTGTCGAAAGAAGGTACATATTTCACAGTGCCAAGTGTAAGTCCCACAATTTCAAGAGTATTCATTGCCTGACGCAAAGTTACGTCATGCAAGTCAGGCATCTTTGTCATTCCCGGATGATCTGATGACAGCACGACATAAACCTTTCTTTCGGGTTTTATCAAAGTACCGGCTTCCGGATCTTGCTGCAGCACGATTCCCGGCTTGGTGTTACGCTTATAAACCGAATCTTCAATGACAATATGAATATCCTTGACAACGGCACTGCCAACCAAATCATCATATTCAGCATTGATGAGGTAAGGTGTGGCAAACTCTTTGTCATGACGGGTGTATTTGTTGAGGTATATACTTATGCCGAACAATATAAGTATCACCAACACAATGGCTAAGAGAATCTGCAGCCAAAAATACTTATTCCTGAATAGACTTTTTTTCTTCATATTTCTTAAACAG
>CALFIZ010000110.1 GCA_937877575.1 uncultured Marinilabiliales bacterium
CTTATCCTTCGAGCCATCATCAACAAGTATAATTTCAATATTTGTGTATGATTGATTTACCAAACTTTTAACACATTGATCTACATATCTCTCAACATTATAAACAGGTACAACAATTGTTATGCTAAAACCCATACACTATAAACCTCGATTTAGCGCATTTTCATAATAAAACTTCAAATCACTCACATTTGTTTTAATATCAAACCCATTCTCTTTTATTGCTTTCTTATAAAGACCTTTTCGATTTTCAGTGCTGTTTGATATTCTTTGTATGTTATCAGCCCATGCATCTACATCTTCTATGGATATGAAAGAGACAAGGTCTGTTATTCTCACCTTTTCCGTTATTCTATCCGAAACTAAACATGGGAGTCCACATACTTGCCATTCAACTACTGTAACTGGGAAGCCCTCATACCATGATGGTAATATCATTCCGTCCATAGCCTGAAGATAATGCTCTATATGGTTTGTTACTCCCATGTATTTAATAGAGTCATCAAGACCTTCATTTTTAATTCTATCAATTTCTAATGATATATCTTCACACCTAGTTTCAACAATTTTTATAGAAGACAACAAGAAAATCAAAGTAACCGACAGATAATAAACCACATCGCGGGTGTCGATTACGCCGCGGCTCAAGGAAACATAATGCGCCTGCATTCCGAGGTTTTTGACAAAGAGCAGCATGTCACCGAATATCTTCATCTGGTAAATCGTCTCAAAGCCGAGATACATGAAGGTGCAGATAAGTGCGGAGAATATGAATGCTATAATCTGATTGTCGGTCAGTGACGAGCAGAAAACGCCGATTGCAGTAAATGAGATTCCAAGCAGGAACAACCCTGCATACGAGCCGAAAACCGCACCGCTGTCGATATTCCCCACTGTAGAGCCAAGATAATAGACAGTATAGTAAAAGACCAGAGTCGGCACGAGCGAAAGCAATATCACAACGCAGGATGAGAAATACTTTGCGAGAACTATCTGCGTTGACGAAAGAGGCTTGGATGACAACGTCTCAAAAGTTCCGGTACGTTTTTCTTCGGCGAAAGTCCTCATGGTTATTGCCGGGATGAGGAACAGGAAGATAAACGGAGCAAGGATAAAGAAGCCGTTGATATTGGCATAACCGAAATCCAAAACGTTGAAAGAGTCCGGAAACACCCAGAGAATCAGCCCCATTACAATCAAAAATACAAGGATGGCTATGTATCCTATTGCTGAGGAGAAATAACCACTTAATTCTTTCTTGAAAAGAGCAAGCATTTTATTACCTAAATTATTTACAAATAAATTTCTATAAGCATTAAATCACCTTCGGTATTCTCGATGCTGTAATCGTTGAGACTTGCCGGAACAAGAACCGCATCCCCCCGCCTGATTACAGTTGTGACACCGTTGGAGGAAACCGTACCTTCTCCGTCAAATGCCAGAAGGGCAATAAAGGTGTCCTCAGTATCGAAGGTGAAGTCGAGACGGCGTGTCACACGTATTATATTGGTATTGAAGTTATTACTATTGATAAGCTTTATCCTCTTGTTCTCAATGTCCGTGTTTGGATGAACAATAACAGGAGGCTTATTGTCCTTGAAATTGATGGCGCGTTCCGCCATGAACTGATGGAGTTCACGCGGATTGCCGTTCTCATCAACCCGGTTCCAGTCATAAATACGATATGTGGTATCGGATGACTGTTGGATTTCAGCCACTAAAAGGCCCGGGCCCAGTGCATGTACCATACCGGCAGGGATGAACACTGCGTCTCCTTTACTTACACTGACATAGTTCAGAACCTGTTCAAGCGTATTGTTGCTGACATGCTTTTTGTATTCCTGCAAAGTCAGTTCGGTTTTGAAGCCAGCAATGATCTTGGCTTTAGGTGCAGCATCAAGCACATACCACATTTCATCCTTACCGCTGTCAATTTCGAGCTTTGCTGCAAGTGCATCGTCAGGATGGACTTGAATCGACAGCCAGCTGTTGGAATTGATAATCTTTACAAGCAGAGGGAATCTTGGATTTTCTTCACTGAAACGTTTGCTTCCCATCAGGTCATCGAAGAAAATACCGATAAGTTCATTCAGGTCATTTTCGGCCAACGGACCATCGGAAACGACTGACACATCGTCGTTGTGACCGGATAAAACCCACATCTCCCCACAGTTTTTCAGCGGACTGAAATCCTTGCAGAGGACTGTTTTGATTTTATCACCTCCCCATATCTTGTCCTTGAATATGGGTGCAAATGGTAACGGATACAAAATTGAATTTTCCATGGTTTACTGATTGTTATATTTTAGAACATCCTCGCTGAAATAATCGAGTTGGATACCTGCCTTGCGGAACATTTCCTCCGATTCCCGGGCAGCATGGTATTTATTGCCACAGACAACCCTTACGATACCGCAGTTTATAATCATCATCGCACACGTTCTGCACGGTGTCATACGGCAGTAAAGTGTTGCACCGTCAACTGATACGCCGAGTTTGGCCGCTTGACAGATGGCATTCTGTTCGGCATGCACCGTCCTTACACAATGCATTGATTCAGTACCGTCTTCATTTATCATTTTCTTCATAAGATGTCCGACCTCATCGCAGTGTGGCAGTCCGGATGGAGAGCCGACATATCCCGTGACGAGTATTCTATTGTTCTTTACTATGACACATCCGCTGCGCCCCCTGTCACATGTCGCACGTTTTGCAATGATATCGGCAACTTCCATGAAATATTCATCCCAACTCGGTCGCTTATATTCCATTTTTTCTTTCAGTTCGCACACTATTTTTGCAACCTCATTATGCAAATCCTCAATAGTCCCATTATTATCTATATGATAATCAGCACTTTCTATACACCTGCGCAAATTCTGCTTATTAGGGTCGGATGTTTCATATTCGCGCTGTTCGTCAGAGACAAACTTTTCATACGAAACATGGTCGGTTTCAGAGGCGCGAAGCACTATCCTGTCGTAACGCACCTTTCTTTCCGCATCCACAGCCAAAAGTATGAAATCGCCCTTTTTGCGAAGCGATTCAACCTCACCCGGAGTCCTTATGCTTTCTATTATACAGTTCTGGCCGCTCTTCTTTGCCTGTTCAAAAAGGCAGTCAACAATATAAGACGGTGAATTCGAAGCTCTTAGGTCATTAGCCACTGCAGTCAGATTATCACGGTTCACTTCAAGCCCTCTCCGTTTGATTTCCTCGGAAATGAATCCCCTGACGGAATAATGAACGAAGTTCAGGTTATTTACCATATAATCGACTATTGTACCTTTCCCTGCACCTAAAGTGCCTGTAATTCCTATAATTACCATTTTTATTTCTTTTGATTGATGATGCAATTAGTGTTTTCAATAATCTTATCAACCCACTTATGTTCCACATACACAGGTTGATAGGAAAACAATCTTTCGAACATGGTTTCCAAATTGTCAGCCACAACTATATTGTCGCGATGTTCTGTTCTCACAAATCCCTTTTCAACGCATAAATCAATATGAGCCATAAAGTTGTCATAGAAGTGGTCGATATTGAGGAGTACGAGAGGTTTCGACATGGAATTGAGCTGGTGATGTGTCAGCACTTCCGTAATTTCATCCAGAGTGCCGAAGCCGCCGGGCAGAGCGACAAAGGCGTCTGACATTTCTATCATCATGTTTTTGCGCTCGCTCATGGTGCCGCACTTTATCAGTTGCGTTATCCTGTTATACGAGACATTTTTGTCAATGAGAACTTCGGGCATGATGCCGATGACCCTACCGCCATTGTCGAGGACTGAGTCGGCGAGTATTCTCATAAGACCGATATTTGAACCGCCATAGACCAGTTCAATATTTTTCTGTGCGAGCATTATGCCGAGGTTTTCAGCCACCTTGCGATAATGGTCGTCAAAGCCCATGCATGAGCCACAGAATACACTTAGCGATTTGACGATATACTGCATGATATTGTTAGTCTTGCAACACGACGGAGTAAGTCATGTCGAGCATGATGCGCTTGGTTGGATCAGAAGGGTTGCTGCCGTATAGTACCACACGGGCGGGGGAATAGCTTGCATATTTGACGACCAAATACAGTCCGCAATTTTCAATGGTTCCGTAGAAATATTCCTGCATGAGGCTTGACACCCTGAAACTGACAATACCCGTCTCAGAGTTGTATGTGCCGCCGTAATACGCAGTGCTGAGATAGGCGTCAGGCACCGCTGCCGTTGTCCCGTCACTCTTGATTCTGACAATTTCGTATTCTGTTGGCATTGAAATGTAATATGATGACGGATCGACATGAAACGATAAAACCGCGTTGGAAACGGCAATGGTTCCTTTTGCAGCTATTGAATCGATACCTTCGATGTTTATCTTTGCGAAAAGTCCGCTTAGCGACTGCACATACAGTTTTTCCTCTCCCCTTGCAGTGTCGTTGAAAGCAGTCCTGACCTCAGGTGATGCGTCCTGATAACCGAAATGGTCGTATTCCAAGTATCTTGCAAGGTCTTCAGTCACATTCAGCCGATAGGAAAGTCCTCCGGTAGTATCATTGTGATAATAGACTTTGATAAATGTGAGGTCATCCTCAAGATAGAAATGCACAAGTGCGCCGCTACCGGGAGTATTTACTTCATCCGGGGCAATGTATATACCGTTGAGCAAATCTATGAAAGCCGTGTCGGATGCGAGGTAACTTGAATCGGCGGTAATGATACGGTCACCAAGGGAATTGTCGAGTTTTATCCTCAATACCGGTGCAATCAGTCCGCCGTCAACATAAACCGAGTCAAGAGAAGGCATGAAAGTCCTGCAGCCCAATTCGACGGGGGAATGGCTGCATCTGTAGTTGGAGAAATACGTTCCGTCCAGTTTCTCAGTTAGTTCATACACTCTGAAAGTCTGCGGGCACAACTTGTCACCGTAAATGTTTCCCGAATAAGCCAGAGACAGCACAACGGAATCCACAGCTGCTGTTGAGGCAAACTCCGGATTCTCCGATGTCAGGCCGAAAGTCACCGCAAGAGAGGAAGAGGTCTTGCCGAACAGGGGGTCGAACATGCAGCCTATGGGGTGGGTTTCATTATCACTGAAACCGCTTGACGATGTTGAATCCTGCACAGTAGTGACGGCTGTGACATACAAAGTGTCTCTGTAAGTGGCAAAATTGTCGGAATTGATGATTTCAATTCCTATACCGTTATCATCAGGTTTGCAGCCCGTTGTCACAAATGACAGCAGGAGGCAGAAACCGGTAATTTTTAACAAGCTCGAAAAAATATTTTTCAGCATAATTTAGTATTCAATTATTTCGTCGAAAAAGGCATCTGTTGTTTCGGACAAATAATCAATATCATATCTGTTATATGAAATGTAGGGCAGATTCTTGCTTTTCACGTAAGAGGTAAGGATTGGGTTGACATTCTTTTCCGCGAAGATGATAGCATCTGAGTTGTCGATTGCGGATTTCATCAGTGTGATATAGTCTGTCGTTTTAAAATCGGTTATATCTTCATCTTTCAATCCGTCGTATTTCAGTTTTTGATAGAGTGCGTCGGACATTTTTTCCTGAAAGTCGTCCTCATAGAGTGTTGTCACCACTTTTGAAGTGGTGAAAAGAGGATTGTCCCTGTACATTTTATTGACATAAAGCGGTGTGAAAGCTGCCATCCAACCGTGGCAGTTGACGATATTCGGAGCCCAGCCGAGTTTTTTCACTGTTTCGAGCACACTGCGGCAGAAGAAGAGGGATCGTTCGTCATTGTCTTCGAAAAAAGTTCCCGAAGCGTCTCTGAATATGAATTTGCGTTTGAAGTATTCATCGTTATCGATGAAATATATCTGTATTCTTACCTGAGATATGGAAGCCACCTTGATTATGATAGGATGATCGACATCATCGATGATGAGGTTCATGCCTGACAGTCTGATTACCTCGTGCAGCTGGTTACGTCGTTCGTTTATCAGTCCGAACTTAGGCATAAACGTTCTTATTTCCTTATTACGTTCCTGAATGCCCTGGGGCAGATAACGGCAAATAGTGCCCTTTATAGTCTGATCAATATATGGGAGTATTTCCTGTGTAATGAATAAGACTTTTGTTTTTTCAGCAGATTGATTTTGCTCCATTTCCCAACGTAAATTTTAATTATTTGCAAAGATAATAAAAAAAAATTAGATGTTTCGCAAAAAAAAATCTGCTGATAATTGCTACCAGCAGATTTTTAACATTTTTTACTTATACAGTAATCATCTATTCATCATGTGCAGTTTTTCGTGCCGAGTAGGAGATTTTGAATGCGCCCACTTCGCGAAGCTGCTGTTTTACGTCGGTAACAATACCCATTCTGACGGTTTGGTCGGCCTTGATGGAAGTGGTTATAAGTTTGCGGTCCACTTCATCGCGGGATTCCCTTTCCATCATTATGAAGTCAGGTATGTCATCCAGAGTCTTGAAGCTATCATTCAGTTGGATACGGGACTCATTACCAAGTTTCTTATTGGAAGGAGGTCCAATATAGATATAGCTTACAAGTGATTTTCTTTCAAGCTTTTCTACCTGAGAAGCTTCCGGAACGTTAGTTCTAACCAATGGATCAGCCTGTCTCATAGTAGTTGTAATCATAAAGAAGAAGATAAGCATGAACACGATATCAGGCATGGAAGATGTTGACATCTGCGGAACTTCCTTCTTTTCACTTTTAATGAATTTTGACATAGTGATATTTTTTTACATTGGTTATTAATATTCCTCAGGTTCTGCCTCGGAGATTGCGATAGGAATTGCCTTTTTGACGGCTTCGATTTTAGCATCTTCCTTAAGACTTGTGAAAGGAACGCCGAATTCCTTTTTCGACAGTTCATCACGCAGTTCGTTGACAGCTTTAGTTAATTCGTCCTGTACTCTTATGTACATGTCATATGACGTACCTCTGTCGTTTTTCAAAGAGATGACGCCTTTGGAGACCTCATATAATCCGCCGAGCGCAGGAATAGTATCCATACGTTTTTCCGGAAGGTCAGGGCTGTTGAAAGGGTTGGAGAGGAAGTTCTTTGCCTCTTCCTTCAGCATTCTGACATCCATAGGCTTGTTGTTCACCATTACCCAGTCATTCTTATTGATGCTGACTGCCAAGATGTTACGTTCCTTGATATCAGGAATATCCTCCTGAGGCGGAACTGGTGGCGGCAGTCTTCTCGCAATACCTGTATCCACATCCATTGTTGTTGTCATCAGGAAGAAGGCAAGCAACAGGAAGGAGATATCGGCCATTGAACTGGCGTTGATTGGCGGAACTTTTTTCTTAGCTTTTCTCTTAATCTGCATGATTACACGTTACCTTTCTTTAATAAATCGGATATTGCACCATATATAATCGCAATAATTGCACCCGCAGTAAGGAAATATGCAAGATAACAACCTGTGCCCACCCACTTTGAAATAGCCGGACTGACGTTAAGGTCAGGATTGTTCATAAATTCTTCTGAAAGCTGAGCATCCGGTAAGAGATAAGCAATTGCAATTACTGCTATTACAGCTACTATAAGTATAACGGCTTTTATAATACTTTGCTTAGTATGATGTGTAAAGAACAACGGGAAAAATAAGGCGACTAAAATGGCGAGTATAACTGCCACTTCGCTTATATACACTGCCGGAAGCACCCATTGGTTGCCGACAGCCACGTCAGAAGCTATTGCCCTGCTCTTCACTATAATCATAATGCCCAAAAAGGCACCGAGGGCGAAGAGAACATAGCATAGGATTCTGCCTATTAAATTAAATATCTTTGATGTTGCCATAATAACTCTTTATTTTGTTTGTAATGTTATTATTCAATGGATTACTTATTTTCCATGCTGTCTGCAACGATATCAAGGAATTCAATTGATGAATCTTCCATGTCAATGACAATGCTTTCAATCTTAGCGAGGATGTAGTTGTAGAAAACCTGAAGGATAACTGCTACGATCAATCCGAACAGGGTTGTCAGAAGAGCGACTTTCATACCGCCTGCGACAACAGCCGGTGACATTTCACCTACAACGGAGATTTTATCGAATGCTTCAATCATACCGATGACAGTTCCCATAAATCCCAAGGATGGAGCAAGAGAGATAAACAGTGCT
>CALFIZ010000111.1 GCA_937877575.1 uncultured Marinilabiliales bacterium
GAGGAGCCCAATTCGTTGGATGGGATGAAAATCTCGCCTATGCCGCAGCGGGGACCGGAGGCATACAGTCTGATGTCGCTGGCTATCTTGTAAAGACTCATTGCGGTGGTGTTGAGTGCGGCAGATGCGTTGACGATGGCATCGTGGATTTCAAGTGATTCGAATTTGTTGTCAGATACTTTGAATTCGTATCCGCTGTATTGGTTGATGTATTCCACAGCTTTGAGGTCGAATCCCGGAGGTGCGTTGAGGCCGGTGCCTGTTGCGGTTCCGCCGACGGCAAGTACCGACAGGGGTTCAAGGGCATCCTTGATGTAGCCTATGCAGTGCTTTATCTGTGATGCGTATGCCGAGAACTCTTGTCCCAACGAAACCGGTGTTGCATCCATAAGATGGGTTCGTCCGGTCTTGATTATCGGCATAAATTCATCGGCCTTGAACTGCAGTGCCGACTGAAGGGTCACGAGGGCGGGAAGCGTATGTTCGCTGATAACTTTCGTGCAGGCGATGTACAGTGCTGAAGGGAAGACGTCATTGGTTGACTGTGAGCGGTTCACATCATCATTCGGGTGCAGGTATTTCACCTTGTCGATAAGGTTGCCGCCGTTGAGTATGTGGCCGATGTTGGCGATGACTTCGTTGACGTTCATGTTAGTCTGCGTGCCGGAGCCGGACTGCCAGATGAAGAGCGGGAACTGGTCGTCATATTCGCCTGCCATTATCTTGTCGCAGGCTTTCATTATCAGATTGGCTTTTACGTGCGATATGGCGTTAAGGCTGTCGTTGGCTGCCGCAGCCGCCTTCTTTACCAATGCCAGCGCATAGATGACTTCCATCGGCATCGGGAAGAGTGAGAATTCAAAATTGTTGCAGGCACGCTGCGTATTCGGTCCCCATAATTTGTCTTCTTCGACAATTACTTCGCCTAAAGTGTCTTTTTCTATTCTTTCCATAATGAAGTGTTTTAACTGTTGCCGAATTGCATCAGGTAGGTTTTAATCATGTCGTTGAGGTCGCCGTCCATGATGGCTTGAACGTTGGATGTTTCATAGCCTGTGCGAAGGTCCTTCACGAGTTTGTAGGGCTGCATGACATACGAGCGTATCTGCGAGCCCCATTCTATTTTTTTCTTGGAGTCTTCTATTTCCTCCTGTGCTTTTTTCCTTTTTCTCATTTCGATTTCATAAAGCTGTGATTTGAGCATCTGTAATGCCTTTTCCTTATTCTGCAGTTGCGAGCGCGTTTCCTGGCACTCGATGATGATGCCCGTAGGTTCGTGTTTCAGCCTCACTGCCGTTTCCACCTTGTTGACGTTCTGGCCGCCCGGACCGCTCGAACGGAAGGTGTCCCATTTGATGTCGGACGGATTGACCTCTATGTCAATGTTGTCATCTATGACGGGATAGACATAGACGGATGCGAAGGAAGTGTGGCGGCGGCTGTTGGCGTCGAAAGGCGAAATCCTTACGAGACGGTGGACTCCGTTTTCGCCTTTGAGATACCCGAACGCAAAGTCGCCTTCAAATTCCAGACTTACGGAACTGATGCCTGCAACATCTCCCGGGATGAGGCTCAATGTCTTGACAGTGTAGTTGTTGCGTTCGCCCCAGCGGATGTACATGCGCATCAGCATTTCTGCCCAGTCGTGACTTTCGGTGCCGCCGGCACCCGGATTGATGTTGAGAATGGCTCCGAACTTGTCGCTTTCGTCACTGAGCATGTTCAGAAACTCCAAGTCTTCTATCGACTTGAGAGTCTTGAGATAAGCGTTGTCAAGGTCTTCTTCGGTACATTCACCGGCTTCCCTGAATTCCTGCATTATGCCGAGGTCGTCATATTCATTGGACGCATCTGCGTATTTGTCGGTCCAGGTTTTGATATCCTTGATTTGTTTGAGAAGTTTTTCGGCTTCCTTTGAGTCGTTCCAGAAATCAGGCTGACGTGTCTGCTGTTCCAAAGCGTTTATCGTATCGAGTTTGTTGTCAATGTCAAAGGTACCTCCTTAAGGCTTCAAGCCTCTTGCCAAGGTCCTTTATGTTGTCGGATGTGTACATGAGATATTCTGTTGTTAAAATGGAATGCAAAAATAATCAAAATAATGGAATCAGAAACCTCTTGAATACATATAGGCTTTTATTTTCTGTTCCTTCTGGATGTCATCGTCGGGAATGGTTTTACTTTTCGCTTCTTCGAGACTTTTGCGTATTTCCTCGTAGAGGTTGTCGTCGAGTTGGGCTATGGCATTGTCGATGTATCGGTCGGGAATCTGTTTGCAGCGTAACTGGTAGGCTATTTTCATCTTCCCCCATTTGCTGTATCTCAGGCTGTCGTTGGCAAATGCGCAGGCATAGCGCTGTTCGTCGATGAAGCTGTTCTCTGTCAGTTTGTTGACGATATCGTCTTGAGATTCCTTCGGGACATTGAATTTGAACATCCATTTATATACATCCTGCCGGCACATTTCCTTTCTGGAACATGAGCCTGTAAGTCGTGTGTATGCGTCTTCTGCCGTCATTCTTTGAGGAGTTTGTCAACGAGTTGTGAAACGCCTATGGTGGCTTTTTCCTTGATGATGGTAAGATTTGAAACCTTGGAGGAAGGTTCTGCTTTCGGATCGATGAGGTATTTCACGCTGTCGCCTTTTGCGTAATACATCAGTGATGCGGCAGGATAAACCTGCAGAGATGTGCCTATGACAATCAGTATATCGGCCTTTTGAACCAACTTCACTGCCGGTTCTATGTTCGGGACCGCTTCATTGAAGAAGACGATGTATGGGCGCAACAGGTCGCCGCAAATCGGGCATCTGTCGTTTTCACCCTGCTTCCAAGTCTCCTTTCCGACATGTTTCAGAGTGTCCAGCTCAAACACGTGGTCGTCGGGATGACTTGTGCAGCAGACTTTGCGGAGCTCGCCGTGAAGATGAAGAATGTCGGATGAACCGGCACGTTCGTGAAGGTCATCGACATTCTGCGTGACGATGTTGACATTATATTTGGTTTCGAGTCTTGTAAGTTCTATATGTGCCTTGTTGGGTTGCACATCATCAAGCTGTTTGCGGCGCTGGTTGTAGAAATCTATCACCACCGGACGATTCCAGTCCAATGCGTCGTGTGTGCATATCTCCTCAACTTTGTAATTGCACCATAAACCGTCTGAATCACGGAAAGTGGGCACACCGCTCTCGGCACTGATGCCTGCACCCGTGAGCACTACTATGTTTTTTCTGTTCATTTTTTTGTTATTATATTCAACTTCAAACAAATGCAAATATAAACATTTTTTTTATCTTTGCATGTTTGTATCTGAGATTATAAAATGTACGAGTATATTTTCGGAAAATTGGTTCGTTCAAATCCCACCTATTGTGTAATTGATTGTAACGGAATAGGTTATAATATTCTCATTTCGGTAAACACTTATACTGCCATCAAGGATATGACCGAGGTGAAACTCTACCTGCATCACATTTTACGCGAAGATTTGGAGAATCTTTACGGTTTTTTTACAGAAAAGGAACGCACAATTTTCAGATTCCTGATAACCGTATCGGGTGTCGGAGCCAATACCGCAAGGGTCATCCTTTCGTCCATGACAGCCGATGAACTGTACTCGACAATAGTTGACGGCAACTACAAACGTCTGAAATCAGTAAAGGGTATCGGTGAGAAAACGGCGCAGAGAATAGTCGTGGATTTAAGGGACAAACTGACAAAAGTCGGTTTTGATGTCGAAGTTGATGCCTTAAAGCACAATAATAATCTTGATGAAGCGTTATCTGCTTTAACGATGCTCGGTTTCCCCAAGCCTGCAGTGGAGAAAGCGTTGAGGAAAACTGTGGAAAGCAGGGGAAGTGAATTATCAGTGGAGGATCTTGTAAAAGAGACCTTGAAAATCATGTGATTGAATTAATGAAGAATATAAACTGTCATCTGTCTGTAACTGTCCTGATCCTTACCCTTTGGGCATTTTTTGTGCCTGAGGCGTATTGTACTGCCCCTTTGTATGCCCCGCAGGAACCGGATACAATCCTCAGATTCCCTTTTAAGAATGACGATGGCACTAATCCTTATTTCCGTAATAATGACCTGTATCTCAAAGATCCTGAGAATCTTAAGACTACAGTTGAATACGACCCGGAGACCAACCAGTATGTCCTCAAAAAGAAAATCGGCGACATGGATTACAGAATCCCGTATTACATGGATTATGAGGACTATTTGCAGTATCAGCTCGACAAGATGATGTTTGACTATTGGAAGGAACGTTCAGCCACGGCTGGTCAGGATGCCCGCCAGGGACTGATACCCACCATAAACATCAAGAGTGAGGCTTTCGACAAGATATTCGGCTCAAATACCATTGATATACGTCCGCAAGGTTCCGCTGAACTGAAGTTCGGTATTCTGCATAATAACCGCGATGACCAGAATCTTGACGTAAGACAAAGGAAAACCACGAGTTTTGACTTTGACATGAAGCTGAAACTCAGCCTTATGGCAAAAATAGGCGAAAAAATCCAGTTCAACCTCAATTTCGATAACGATGCCATGAATTTTGAACTCGACAATGAATTCAAACTGGCTTACGAAGGCGAGGAGGACGATATCCTCAAACTGATAGAGGCAGGTAATGTCACACTGCCTCTCAACAGCTCCCTTATTACCGGCAGCCAGAAACTGTTCGGTATCAAGACGAAACTGCAATTCGGCAGACTGACGTTAACGGCGTTGGTTTCAAAGCAGAATACCACATCCAAGACAGTCAGCTCGTCCGGCGGCGTGCAGAACACCCCGTTCAAAATCAAGTCGTCGGAATACGATGAAAACCGCCACTTCTTCCTGGCACAGTATTTCAGGGACAACTACGAAAGAGCTCTGTCAACGCTGCCTATCATAACTTCCGACGTCACCATCACCAAGATTGAGGTCTGGGTGACGAACATAGGCGCAGCCGTTACCGACAACAGGAACATCATAGCATTTACAGACCTTGGTGAGCATAACCCGAGCAACCAGCTGCTTTTCAATAAAGACAACATCCTATATCCGGATGATAGCCGCAACACGCTGACAGATGTGATTTTCAGCGGAGACACGTCTCAGCTTCGTGACATCAGTACGGTATTCACATATCTGAGCTCTCTTCCGGGCTGGCAGAACGTAACCGCACCCAAATTTTATATCAAACTGCGCCGCGTGGCCGTATTTTTACAGCAGACGGCACGATTATAGCGGCCAATGCTCCTTCTTTTAATTTGTATTACTTAAGCAGCGGTGGCCAGGACGAAGCGTACTTGCGGCGTTTAGCGGCGGACATGGCGCCGCGTTTGCAGCAATCCCAGGCGGCGATTATGGATAAATTAAATCAGGCCATCCGCAGTGGCAAAGCGGTGGCTTTGGCAGAAAATTTATCTCCCAAAAACAGTATCGTGCTTAAGGAACTGCAAATTTATTATCCCGGTTTGTATGTGCTGGAGGAGAATAAACGCAGCTATCCGCACGGCCAGTTTGCCAGTCATTTGTTGGGATATTTAGGGAGTATAGAAGGACATGAGTGGAAAAACCGGGACTTGTCTTTAGAATATCGCTTAAATGCCAAAATAGGGAAAAACGGTCTAGAAAAGAAGTTGGAAAAAGAATTGAAAGGCCGTGATGGCGGGGTATATCTGGAAGTGGATTACCGCGGGCGTGTCAAACGTATTATTGAGG
>CALFIZ010000112.1 GCA_937877575.1 uncultured Marinilabiliales bacterium
TCAAAATACCCCTTATTGTCCTTATAATCAAAATAATAGCTTTTATATGTCTTTCCAACGTTAGTCAGTTCCGCAGCCAAAATTCGTCCGCAATCAACCACTACGGTATCATCGACGCGTATTTCCTCATATAGCATCTTGAAGCTGTCATCTTTCTGGATGCCGAAAAAATCCACAGTCCATGCATATATATTCGACAGTTCGTCCGTCAGTTTTGGTGAAATCCCGCAACTGATAACTGCATTCCAAAGACTTGTGGTAATCACTCCGGAAGTCACTCTAAGAACCGTGTCAGTCGGACGCTGGGCTAATTGTGAATAGACACTGTCCTTAAAGGAATACACCACATATTTTATTTTGTCAATCTGATAGACCATATAATGTGCAACAGGGGTCGTATCATTTGACAGAAATATCGAATAATCAGCACCGGCACGCATTTTACGGATATCAAAAGTCTTTTTGGAGTTCTCGGCAATGGAATTGATGGTGCCCTGACTCACATTGTAATTTGCAAGTATGTTTGAAAGAGTCTCACCATTTTTCACCACATCATCAACCACATCATAATTCGTGGCATCAATACCATATAAAATAATAGTGTCTTTTGCAGGTTCCTGAGTGTTTATTTCGCCCTGTTCATGTATATCTTCAGGCTTGTTGGGGCACGCTGTGAAAAGCAATACTACTATTACAGACATAGTAATCGAAATGATGTGGCGGATTCTCATGTTAATTTGATTTAAATTGGTTGCGAATAGATTTTACAGTCAGATTATTTGTTAATAGCTATGGCGATACGTTCAAGGGCATCTTTGAGTATTGACATCGGACAGCCGACATTCAAACGGGCAAAGCCTGTATAGTCGGCACCGAATTCAGGTCCGCTGTTAAGGGCGACCTTGGCATCATAAACCAATCGGCGTGTGAGTTCAGCCTGACTGAATTTATAATCGTTGAAGTCAATCCAGACAAGATATGAAGCGTGAGGGACCACCAGTTTGGCCAATGGGAGTTCCTTTTTGAAGAAATTGCAAGTATAATCAATATTTTTGGCAAGGTATGCCTTTAACTGCTCAAGCCATTCCTCACCTTGCGGAGAGAACGCAGCCTCAGCACCGATATACGCAAACACATTGCCATTGGCGACCTCGAAAGTTTCAAGATAGCCGAAGAATTCATCCCGGATTGACTTGTTATGAACATATACACAGGAAGTTCCCAAGCCGGCAATGTTGAATGTCTTACTCGGTGCAATGAAAGTCAAGCTGATGTCCTTAGCCTTTTCCGAGACAGAAGCGAACGAATAATGTTCGTAGCCTGGCAAAGTCAAATCGGCATGGATGTCCTGTCCTGTCATACACATCGCTTTTCTCAATATCTGGCGAAAGCCCGTCCATCAGTC
>CALFIZ010000113.1 GCA_937877575.1 uncultured Marinilabiliales bacterium
AAGTCCGAGCACAGCCTCAACATTCGGGGTTCCCGCCTCAAACTTGTAAGGCAAATCGTTGTAGGTGGTCTTTGCAAACGTGACTGTTCCAATCATCTCGCCGCCGCCCTGATACGGAGGCAGGTCATTGAGCCACTTCTCCTTACCATAGAGGACCCCCACGCCCATCGGAGCGTACATCTTGTGTCCTGAAAAACAGTAGAAATCACAGTCAAGTTCCTGCACGTCAACTTTGAGATGCGGGATTCCCTGCGCCCCGTCAACCAAAACGGGTATGTTGCGGCTATGTGCTGCCGCAATTATATCCTTAACCGGATTTATTGTCCCAAGGACATTGGAAACGTGGGCGACAGCAATAATTTTCGTCCTGTCGGTCATCAGTTCCGGCAACTTCTCCACCATCAGATCACCCCTCTCAACCATAGGCAGCACCTTCAGCACGGCACCTTTCTTTTCGCAGGCAATCTGCCAAGGCACAATATTGGAATGATGCTCCGACTGTGTGACTATAACCTCGTCACCTTCAGCAAGAAACTTTGTTGAAAACGCATCGGCGACAAGGTTTATTGAATCGGTCGTGCCTTTGGTGAAAACTATTTCCTCTCGCTTTCCGGCATTGATGAACTTCGCCACCGTCTCGCGGCTATGTTCGAAAGCATGTGTACTCAGTTCGCTGAGATAATGCGTCCCGCGATGGATGTTACTGTTTTCTTCAGTGTAATACCTTATTATTCTGTCGATTACACATTGCGGCTTCTGTGTTGTCGCCCCATTGTCGAAATACACCAACGGCTTACCGTTGGCTGTTATCTTCAGTATAGGGAACTGTTCTCTGATATTCATCTTAGATACTATCGAAATATTTGGTCTGACGTTTTGCCTGGCTGCAACGCAGAACACAGTTGTCACACACAGTCAGTTCGCCCATCAGGCGTTTCTTGACCATATCGCTCACACGCATTTTGATAGGCTCAATGTCAATCTTGTCAATCACCTCCGCAACGAAGGCATTAAGCAGGAGTTTGCGGGCATTTTCGTATGAGATCCCTCGTTGCTGCATATAATACAAAGCCTCCTCGTCGAGTTGGCCGACAGTGGCGCCATGACTGCATTTCACGTCATCGGCATAAATCTCAAGATAAGGTTTTGCATAAGCCTTGGCCTTGCCTGTAAGGAGAATGTTCTTGTCAACCTGCGACGCCTCGGTACGCTGCGAGTCCCTGTGAACTATGATTTTGCCGGTAAACATCGAACGCGCCGAATCATCGATGATTCCTTTGAAGATTTGCTGACTGACACAGTCTGTGCCTATGTGCTCGACATTGACGTAATTGTCCATTTCCTGCTCCCTGTCGGCAAGATAGATGCCGTATGCATACGTCTCGGCGAAATCACCGCCAAGCACAACATTCTGATTGCCCGACAGATATCCGGCATTAAGCTCCATGTTAAAAGTCTTGACCACACTGTGCGATTCCTGTTCAATGAAGATGGAGTTCACTGCCGCAGAATCGTTTGAAATGTTGTGAAGCTTGTAATAACAGAGATGGGCACCCTCGCGGACGAAAACCTCAGTAAGATTATTGACGAAGAAATCGTGGTCGGAAAATGTGTCATCGCACTGAATCAGTTTCAGTTGCGAATTCTTCCCCAACACTATCAGATTTCTCACGTTGAACATGCTGTCACAGTCGCTGTTAAATACTGAGACCAACTGCAGGGGAAGTTCCACCACCGTGTTGTCAGGGACTTCAATGTAAAAGCCGCCGGTGAAAGCAGCCGTATTCAAAGCATAAAAACCGTTTTCATCTATGTCGCAAAGACTGCCGAACAAATCATTGACCCTGTCTGCGACATTCAAAATGCTTTCGACTGTTATATTATTGTCCGGTTTGCCGTAATCGACCATATTCCTGCCGTTTACAAGACAATACACCAAAGGCGAGAAGTTTTCGAGGGTACAGCTGAAATCAATGTCCGTATTGGCATTTTCCGCATCCACAGCGAATTGTTTCTTCAGGAAATTCATTGACACAGGGCTTTGGTGCTGAAACACAAATCCGTTCTGCCGCAGTGCTTTGGCTGCCTCCATCCGTTTCATTCTGAACAGATAAGGCTGCTCACGATAAGTCATGTCCTCAATAAAAGCGGTTATATTCTCATTAATTCCAAACATATCGCAAGCTGTTACTTTATAAATTGCTCATAACCGTCTCTCTCAAGTTCGAGGGCGAGTTCCTTGCTGCCGCTCCTGACAATTTTCCCATCATAGAGAACGTGTACCACATCAGGGACGATATAATTCAGAAGCCGCTGATAATGAGTGATTACTATAAAAGAGTTGTCAGGTGTTCTCAGTTTGTTGACACCGTTGGAGACAATTCTCAGGGCATCGATGTCGAGGCCTGAGTCAGTCTCGTCGAGGATGGATAGCTGCGGTTCAAGCATAGCCATCTGGAAGATTTCGTTTTTCTTCTTCTCACCGCCGGAAAAGCCCTCATTCACAGAACGTTGCGTAAGGGTATCCTTCATTTCGACAAGTCTCTTCTTCTCTTCCATCAGATTAATGAACTCATGCATTGAAATCGGGTCCTGTCCGAAATACTTGCGTTTTTCGTCGATGGCATTTCTCATGAAGTTCACCATGCTCACGCCCGGTATTTCCACAGGATACTGGAAACTGAGGAATATGCCTTCCTTGGCGCGTTCGTCAACGCTGAGCTTGGTCAGGTCCTTACCCTTGTAAATGATTTCACCCTCGTCTATGTTGAATATCGACCTGCCTGCGATGACAGAGGCGAGAGTGCTTTTGCCGGTTCCATTCGGTCCCATGACTGCATGGACTTCACCCGGATTAATATCGAGTGACAATCCCTTTAATATTTGTTTTCCGTTTATTGAAACCCAAAGGTTCTTTATTTCCAATAATTTCATTTTCAAAGAATTAAATTTTAACCCACAGTGCCTTCAAGACTTACGGCAAGAAGTTTTTTCGCCTCGACAGCGAATTCCATAGGCAGTCTGCTGAGCACTTCGTTGGCATATCCGTTGACAATCAAGCCGATAGCCTTCTCGGTAGAGATGCCGCGTTGCTGACAATAAAAGATTTGTTCTTCGGAAATCCTCGAAGTCGTGGCCTCGTGTTCTATCACCGACGAGTCGTTTTCAGCCTGGATATTCGGGTAAGTGTGGGCCCCGCATTTGTCGCCCAAAAGCAGCGAGTCGCACTGCGAATAGTTGCGTGAATTGGTGGCGCCCTTGGCCATAAACACACGTCCGCGGTACGAATTGTCGCTGTATCCCGCAGAGATGCCTTTCGATATGATTGTACTTCTTGTATTTTTCCCGATATGTATCATCTTGGTGCCGGTGTCAGCCTGCTGGAAATTGTTCGTCACGGCCACCGAGTAGAACTCAGCGAGATCGGAAGAGC
>CALFIZ010000114.1 GCA_937877575.1 uncultured Marinilabiliales bacterium
AATCAATAATTTTAGTGTATTATGCTTGTTTTAGTTTGCTATTTGTTGAATATATTTTTTGATGTTTGATTTGGCAAGCCAAAAGGGAATTGAGGCATTACAGCCATTAGAACATTCATCTTTTATGAATCTTTTAGGACACCAAAAATCAAGAATTATAGACTTGTTAGTAAAATGACAGTCTACAAAGTCAAGGCATAATAAACTTGCTTTCTCTGTGTGGATGGCATACCTATTAACAAAGACTTTAAACCATTCATTCCCATTTGATTCTTGCTCCAAATACTGCAAATATCTTTCTGCAATGTTTAAAGATTCTGATGTCATAAAAATCTCCTTGCCCCCCAAAAGGGGGATTTTTGATTTACTCATAATCTTCAAAATCTGTCACAAAAGCCTTTGCAAGCCCATACTTCAAAGATTCAAAATCCCAAGCCTTCATTGCAATAGTTCCAAATTTTGAGACTTTCTCATATCTAGTCATATAAAAGCCCTCTTCATCTGAATAGAGAACAAATTCAAAATTGTTTCTCTCAAATTTTTTCTGCTCTCCCTTGTCAATTCCTTTTACAAGAGATTCAATTTCAGAAACTTTCTTTTCTGTTGCTGATTCCAAAGCCTCATAATCATATTCAACCCTGATGTAGGTATTGCCACCCTGCAAAATTTCCCCTGAATACTCATCATAATCAACAGACTCAAAAGCCCTTACAGCCTTTTTCACTTCCTTGTCCATAGAATTATAAACAGGATAAAAGCCTTCGTAATCAAAAAGATTTCTTCCGATATAGGATTTTGTGAGAATGGCGATATCTTGTTTAACTGCTTGATATTCAGTTGTATTTATTTCTATATTGTTTTTTCCGGCTTCTTCTAAAATGTCATTCATCATTTTTGGAGTCATCGTAAATCTGTTGATAAAATCTTTGGCAGTGGGGTATTGATTCATCAGTATATCACGATTGCTGTCAGTGTAGTCGAAAGCGTATTTGAAAATGACTGATTTATTGATGATTTGGTAGTAGAAATCATTGTCTTTGAAGTCTTCAATAGGGACGAAGACATCAGGTGTTATACCGCCTCCGCCATAGACTATTCTGCCATTGTCGGTGAAATACTGTTTGGTGGTGTCCACGGTATTGATGCTGTCGGCAAATTCAAGTTCGCCCGAGAGAAAGCGTTCGTAATATTCCTCATAATATTTTTCCTTGCCGTTTGCGTATGAGCGTTGGATGCACCTGCCGCTTGGGGTGTGGTATCTTGCCACCGTAATGCGGACGGCCGAGCTGTCGTCGAGCTGCATTTGTTCTTGTACGAGGCCTTTTCCGAAAGTTGTTCTTCCCACGATGATGCCTCTGTCGTGGTCTTGTACCGCACCGGCAACAATTTCACTTGCCGAGGCTGAGGCTTCGTTGACAAGGACTACAAGTTTTCCGTCAAGGAATTTGCCCCTGCTGAGTGCAACGCCGTTAACACGCGGAGAGTTGAGGCCTTCGGTGAAAACGATGAGTGAGTTTCTCTTCAGGAATTGTGACGAGACCTCAATGGCGGATTTCAGCAAACCGCCGCCATTGTATCGCAAATCAAGGATTAAATTGGTCATTCCCAAGAATTTCAGTTTGGAGAGAGCCTCGCTGAACTCCTGCGGTGTTGTCATTGAGAAGGAAGAAATCTTGATGAAACCGGTGGAGTCATCAATCATGTATGCTATATCGACACTTGTGTTGGGAATCACGTTTCTGACGATGTTGTAGTAAAGTGTGTCTGTGATGCCACGGCGAACAATGCCGACATTGACCTCGGTTCCTTTCGGACCTTTGAGCAAATGTTGGACGTCTTCGTTTTTGATGCCTACTCCTGCAACTGTACTGTCGTTGACTTTAACTATCCTGTCACCGGCTCTTATCCCCACTTTTTCAGAAGGGCCGCCTTGTATGGTCTGAACGATGAAAATAGTGTCGTCTTCGATTCTGAACTGCACGCCAATGCCTTCGAAGTTGCCTTGCATAGCCTCATCGCTCGATTTCAGGTCTTTGGCGTTGAGATAAACCGAATGCGGGTCAAGTTCATCAAGCATTTTTTCTATTGCTGTCGCTTCAAGTTCATAGTTGTCAACAGAATCGACATATTTGGCATCGAGAAGGTTGATGAGTTTGTTGAATCTTGTGGCACCCTGTTCCGTTTTGTTTTGCTGAGACATGTTTCCCACCGGCATTATGTAAGTTGCAAGAAAAAGACCTGTAATGATGGAGCATACAATGATGAGCGGCAGGTATATTTTTGTTTTGGTTGACATGATATAATGATATATTGAAATTGATTATTTGCTGTTGTATGTTGACATAGTGAAGGCAGGACCTGCGGTCACGAAGCTTTTGACTGCTTCTGCTGCGGTTTCGAGGCGTGGCCGGATAGAGTTTTCCATTTCTTCGTCTGAAATGCTGCCAAGGACATAATCTATCTGTTCGCCATAATTGAAATTGTGTCCGATACCAAAGCGCATACGACTGAAATTCTGTGTGTTGAGTATTTCAATGATATTGTTCAAGCCGTTGTGTGAGCCACCGCTGCCTTTGGTTTTGATTCTGATTCTGCCCAATTCGAGGTCAAGGTCGTCAGAGATGACGAGAAGGTTTTCCAAAGGGATATTCTCCATCTCCAACCAATATCTGACGGCTTTGCCGCTGAGATTCATGAAAGTTGTGGGTTTCAGGACTATCAGGATTCTGCCTTTATAGCGCATGGTTCTTACAAATCCATAGCGTTCGGCAGTAAAGGGTTCGGCAACATCTTTGGTAAGTTCGTCTGCCACCATCCATCCGATGTTATGGCGTGAACGCTCATATTCTTCTCCCGGATTACCCAGACCTACAATAAGATACTTTGCCATTTTTTATGTACCCGAGGCCGGAATCGAACCGGCACGAGTTACCTCAACGGTTTTTGAGACCGTCGCGTCTACCTATTCCGCCACTCGGGCTTTGCGGATTTGTTTTGCGGTGCAAATGTACAACAAATAATTTAATTGCATCGCAATTATCGCAAAATTTATGATTCCTTTATCATGTGAACATCCATTTGCGGGAACGGGAAGGATATTCCTTTCTTTGGAAGGGTGGTGTATATGGCATCGTTGATGTCGAACTTCACTCCCCAATAGTCGGACGATTTTACCCAAACGCGCACGGTGTATTCCACGCTGCTGTCCTTCATGGCGGAAAGTGCAATGAAAGGATCCTGCGCTCCTGATGTGGAGGAGTCAAGCACTCTCTTGTCGGCAGTGACAATCTGCATGATTTCCTTTTTAACAATCTCACTGTCAGTGCCGTATGGTACGTCAACACTCAAATCCACACGTCGCAGTTCCTGTGATGAGTAGTTGTTGATGGTGCCGTTGGATAGGGCACCATTCGGTATGATGATTTCCCTGTTGTCAACGGTGAGGATTTTGGTGCTCACGATGTTCATTTCCTTAACGGTGCCTGAGAATCCTTGTGCTTCTATAAAGTCGCCGGATTTGAAAGGCTTGAAGATGAGCAGCATGATTCCACCGGTGAAATTCTGTACAGTTCCGCTCATGGCCATACCTATTGCCATGCCACCTGCAGCGAGAAGGGCTGCCAGGCCGGTGGTGTTGATGCCCAGGGCGGCTATTGTTGCGGATATAAGCAGAATCCAAAGTATTATCGATACGAGGCTGTCGGTGAATGATATTAGCGCAGTATCGGTTTCTTTATGTTTACCCATGCGTTTGCGCACCCATTTGCGCACCATTTTGATAAGCCAGGCACCCAACGCTAAAACCACGAGGGCGGCAAGCACCTTCAGACCGAAGTGTATTGCCGATTCGGTGAGGGATGAAACAATCTCATCAGGGCTTTTTGACCCGAGAGATTTAATGGCAGTTTCACCGCTGTTCTTTATGGAATCAGCGATAGCTTGTGTTGAGGCTATCGCTTCAGTCGATTGTAAAAAAATGAAATGTGACATGGTTATCTTATTATTGAATTTGAATTGAATAATTGATTGGCAGCACCATTCTTACACGGACGGGTTTGTCTCCGACCTTGCCGGGTTCCCATTTCGGAAACAGTCTGACGACACGCATCGCCTCTTCTTCACACGCTTTGTTGAACCCTTCCTCTATGCCAACATTGCCTACGGAACCGTCTTTCTCAATGATAAACCATACCTTTACGATTCCTTGTGCCCTGATATCCTGTGCTGACTGGGGATATACGAGATGTGTCTGCAGGAACAGCGGAAGTTTGTCCATTCCACCCTGAAACTGGGGGAATGACGTGAGCTTGTTGGTGAGTTCATATATGGTGGTGTCATTGTCGGAGACTTCATTTGCCTTCTCCATTGCAACGTTGTTGACATTCATTTCCGGAACTATCTTCCTCATTTCATTGTCAACGGCAGCCCTGAAAACCTGTGATTCGTGCTGAGCCTGTTCCTCAGGGGTCATCGTCTTGACTGATGTGTTGGAAATGGTCCCTTTTTCAGCCGTTTCCTTCTTTTTGTCCCGGTTGTTGCATGCCGTGACACACAATAGTGCAGCGGTTATGGCGATTATTGCTACAATATGCTTTTTCATGTTATTCAGTAAATAGTTTGATGATGTTGAGTATAACCTGTGAAGCCTTTTCCATGCTTTCGAGAGGGACGTATTCCATTTTTCCGTGGAAGTTGTGGCCTCCGGCGAAGATGTTGGGGCACGGAAGTCCCATGAACGACAGATTAGCTCCGTCTGTACCTCCTCTTATAGGCTGTATTTTAGGCTTTATTCCTGCCATTTCCATGGCTTTTATTGCCTTTTCGATAATCTGATAGTGCGGTTCAACCTGCTGGCGCATGTTGTTGTACTGGTGCTTTATTTCCAGTGTTACAATGTTGCCGTATTTTTTGTTGATGAAATCGACAGCATCGGCGATAATTTGTTTTTTTGCCTCGAATTTTGAGGTGTCATGGTCACGGATGATATACTGTACGGTTGCCTCCTCCACCGTTCCGGTAAAGTTGGTGACATGGATGAATCCTTCGTAGTCGCAGGTGAATTCAGGACGCTGTTCCACGGGGAGCATTCCGTTGAGTTCCATTGCCACGAGAATTGCGTTTATCATCTTGCCCTTGCCGTATCCGGGGTGTATGTTGCGGCCTTGGATGCGGACTTTAGCGGCTGCAGCGTTGAAGTTTTCGTATTCGAGTTCACCGATTTCACCGCCGTCAATGGTGTAGGCATATTTTGCGCCGAATTTTGTGACATCGAACTTTGCCACGCCGCGGCCTATCTCTTCATCAGGAGTGAAGCCTATTTTAATCTCACCATGCTTGAAATCAGGATGTTCCATGATATATTGTGCCGCATACATTATGGCAGCCACGCCGCCTTTGTCATCGGCACCGAGAAGCGTGTTGCCGTCGGTTGTTATCATGGTCTGTCCCTTATACTGCGCCATCTCGGGGAATTCCGAGACTTTGAGTGACAGGTCCTTTTCCTTGTTGAGCAGTATATCGCCGCCATCGTAGTTTCTGATAATCTGCGGTTTGATGTCGGCTCCGGAAGCGTCAGGTGATGTGTCAACGTGTGAAATGAAACCTATTGGCGGGATGTCTTTGCCGACGTTTGACGGGATGGAGGCCATCACATAGCCGTATTCGTCAAGAGTTGCTTCTATTCCCATTGATTTCAGCTCATTAAGGAGCATGTTGAGGAGGTTGAACTGTTTCTGTGTGCTCGGCTGTGTTTCAGACTCAGGGTCTGACTGTGTGTCAACCGAAATGTATCTTAAGAATTTATCTAATAGCTGTTCCATGTTGTTTTTATTAATCTTCAATTTTTGCACGTTTTGAGTCCCATATCATGTAGATGATGATGGCTATGTACATTATCAGGGCGATAAGTCCTGCGAGAGGTGTTGAGGAGAAAGGTTCCCCCGATGCGGTGGTGGCTGTGAGGTTGACGTTGGCGAATTTGAGGATTGCGCTTACAACGCCCATGAGGGCGCCGCCTGCAATGAAGCCCGATGCGATGAGGGTGCCTCTGTTGTTGCGTGCAGCGTTGAGCTTTTCGTTTTTGCTGCGTGAGCTGACGTACCATGCAATTGCTCCGCCTATGAGAAGAGGAATGTTGAGGTCAATAGGGATGAACATACCTAATGCAAATGGAAGAGCTGGAACCTTTATCAATGTGAGAATCAGCGCGATGGCTGCGCCTATGCCGTAAAGTAGCCAGGGTGCATTGCCGCCTGACATCATTGGCTCTATAACCGCTGACATCGCATTGGCCTGCGGTGCCACAAGAGCACCTTCACCGACGAATCCGTACGCTTTGTTCAGTACCATTATGACGCCTGAAACTGTTGCGGCTGCAACGATTACACCGACAAACTTCCAGATTTCCTGATTCTTCGGAGTTGTGCCTATCCAGTATCCGACTTTCAGGTCTGTGATAAATGCACCCGCAACTGCAAGAGCCGTGCAGACGACACCGCCTATTATCAGCGTCGCCGTCATTCCTTCAGAACCGCTGAGTCCTGCGGCAACCATCACCAACGATGCAAGTATCAGGGTCATAAGCGTCATTCCGCTGACAGGGTTCGAACCCACTATCGCAATTGCGTTGGCGGCGACAGTGGTGAACAGGAACGATATCAGGGCGACGACTAAAATGCCTATGAAGGCATGACCTGCGTTGTGGACTACTCCGAACCAGAAGAACAGGAATGTGATGATGAGCACCACGATGATGCCTACAACGATGAATTTCATTGACAGGTCTTTGTCGGTACGGTCAACTGTGACATTTGCGCTTTTCTTTCCTTTGAACTCATTTGTGGCGAGTTTGACAGATGACTTGATTACGCCCCATGACTTGATGATGCTGATGAGGCCTGCCATGGCGATGCCGCCGATGCCTATGTGGCGTGCATATCCTGAAAAGATGGCTTCAGGTGACATTTCACCGATGGTCTGTGTGATACCTGTGTTCATGAGGTCTATCACCTGATTGCCCCAGAAGATGTTCATGCCTGGGATGATGATGAACCATACTAACAGCGAGCCGCAGCAGATGATGAAGGCATATTTGAGTCCGATGATGTATCCCAATCCGAGGACAGCGGCGCCGGTGTTGACTTTGAACATCAGTTTCGCGTTGTTGGCAAGTGTGTTGCCCCAGCCCATCATCCTTGTGGTTATGGTCTCACTCCACCAGCCGAATGTTGAAACTATAAAATCGTACAATCCGCCTATCAAACCGCTGATAACCAGTAACATCGATTCCTTGCCCTTCTTCTGTCCGCTGACAAGCACCTGCGTGGTGGCAGTGGCTTCCGGGAAAGGATATTTGCCGTGTTGTTCCTTCACGAAATATCTTCTGAACGGTATGAGAAACAGGATTCCAAGGACACCGCCGAGCAGCGAACTCAGGAACACCTGCCAGTAATTGATGCCGATGGTGTAGCCTTTGCCTTGCAGAATGTAAAGGGCAGGCAGTGTGAATATTGCGCCGGCAACCACGCCGCCGGAGCAGCCGCCAATCGACTGTATGATGACGTTTTGGGACAAAGCGTCGATTTTCTTTGCAACTCCCGACAGCCCGATGGCTATAATCGCTATAGGTATGGCTGCTTCAAAGACCTGTCCCACCTTCAATCCGAGATAGGCGGCAGCTGCTGAGAATAATACGGTCATCAGCAGGCCGACGGTCACTGACCATACTGTAACTTCTTTGTATCTTTTGTCTTTTGATAGTATGGGTTCGTATGTCTCACCGGGTTTCAGTTCACGGTGGGCGTTTTCCGGTAACCCTTTCGGAATGTTTTCTGATTCTGCCATTTTTTTTAAGGTTTTATTTTGCTTGCAAAAATACCAATATTTTGTCAAAAATCAACCAATTGGGAAATGTTTTCCGTCCCATTGTAGGGCTGTCGCATTGCGGCAGCCGGAATTGCCGGTCAAACCCTAACCCCCCATAAATTCCGGAATAATTTTATGTAATCTGTTGTGTTTTGGAAATTATTCGTATTTTTGCATCGTCACA
>CALFIZ010000115.1 GCA_937877575.1 uncultured Marinilabiliales bacterium
TAGTGAAATTTTTGTAATATACTGAAATTTCATCAGGGTGCCTTTTATTTGGCCGACAAGCTTCATGCTGATATAATACCTGTTCTCATTCACGGTGTCGGACACTCATTCCCTAAAGATGAGTTTTTACTTCGCAAAGGCTGTTTTACAACAAAGATTCTGCAACGTATTCCATACGGCAGCACTGAATACGGAACAAAAGATTTTTATAAGGCAAAAAATATCAGGCATTTGTATCAGGCTGAATATGAAAAACTTGCAAGAAGTATTGAAACGCCTGAATATTATTCCGACCTTGTCATGCACAATTATTTATATAAAGGTATCAATGTTGAACGCGAGGTGCGCAAATTGATGCGTGATAACAATAACTTTGAAAATCAAATAGCTGCATTGCCCGATGAGGGTGAAGTCACCATTACAGACTGCGGTTATGGGGCATACCCGCTTATTGCCGCGCTTGTAAAGAAACGTCTGAAAATCACAGCAACTGATGCTGACCCGGAAAAGATCGAATTGGCAAGGAATTGTGCTTCAGTGCCTTCGAATCTGACTTATCGTTGTGAATGATATTCAATCAGCCCGTCCATCGGAACCTTTATGATTGTGCCGATGTTCAGGCCATACTTTTCAGCCCATTCTCTCAGATATTCTCTGAAATAGAAGGCAATTGAACCGACAAATCCCAGCTCTTCATTCTGAAAACCGGTGTATTTTGAAATCTGCCAATAGTAGAAATCATCGAAGTTCTTCATCAGCAGATTGCGGCAGTATTCATTGTCTATATGTTTCTCGATGAATGGTGGGAACTGCGCAAAGAAACTATTCGGTGAAGGCTTGGAATACATGCAGTTGAGCACTTCCTCAAAGGTGAGTTTGTATTCGTCTTCCAAAGCGGACTTTATGTCATTCGGCATAAGAAACCGCATGTAGTCGGTAATCAGCAGTTTGCCTAAATAAGTGCCTGAACCTTCGTCACCAATGAGCCAGCCAACGGATGGCACGTTTTCGACAACTGACTTGCCGTCGTAAAGGCATGAATTTGAACCGGTTCCAAGTATGCATGCAATGCCTTTCCTGTCTTTCAGCACAGCCCTTGCTGATGCGAGCAGGTCATGATACACGTAACTCGATGCATTGTGAAAAGATGTTTTCAGCGCATTTGATACCTTTATATAATTGGCTTCCGAAGAACATCCGGTTCCATAGTAGAATATGTCGGTGATTTCGTCTGCTTCCGTTTGTGCTGCAACTTCGGCTGCAAATCCTTCAAGGAGTCCGGATTCGTGATAATACGGATTGAATCCCTTGGTGATTACCTGTTTTGTATTCTTCCCGTCAATAATTCGCCAGTCAATTTTTGTTGACCCGCCATCAACTATTATAATCATAATTTTCGAACTTAATATGATGCGCAAAGATACTATTTAATTCCAAATTCTGAAATAAATAATTATCTTTGCAGAATTGATAACATAAAATATAATAATATGGAAATATCTGAATTGTCACCAAGCGTGGTGTGGAAACAGTTTGAAGAAATACTGAAAGTTCCTCGTCCTTCAAAACATGAAGAGAAGATGGTTGAATTTCTTGTTAATTTCGCTAAAGAGCATAAACTTAAATATACTGTTGATGATACCCAAAATGTCATCATAAGAAAACCCGCAACCAAGGGGTATGAGACAAAGCCTTCAGTTGCTTTACAGGCTCACATGGATATGGTGTGCGACAAAACTGCAGACAAAAACCATGATTTCATGACAGACCCCATCACTCCGATTGTTGACGGTGAATGGGTCAGAGCCGACCGTACAACACTTGGTGCTGATGACGGTATCGGTGTTGCTGCAATGCTTGCCATCCTTGCCTCCGATGATATAGAACATGGTCCTATTGAAT
>CALFIZ010000116.1 GCA_937877575.1 uncultured Marinilabiliales bacterium
CATCGCATCCGTTGGCGTGCTTCTTGCTGCCTCCGACGCGGTTGCCGTTGAAGTCGTAGATATCGAAACCGTTCTGTCCGCGGCAGATGTAGATGTGCTGTCCGTCTGAGATACATACGTTTTTACCATCGGTAGGATAGATGCTGCCTACTTCGAAGCTGTTTTCTTCTTCCATTGTGGCGGCGTTGTAGATGGTGACGATACCTTTGGTGGTGTTGTTCAAGGTAACGACCTTGTTGGCAACCTTATCAACAAAGACGAACTTACCCTGATACTCCTCGTCTGTAGCAAGAGCCTTCTTCTCCTGGTTGGTGTAGTCGTTGAGTGCGAAATAGTTGAGGCCGCCGTTGTTGTTACCGGAAATGGTGATGAGTTTACCGTTGAGGATATCTATACAGTTGGCAGAAGAACCGGTGAGGTTAACACGCTGGCTGGCAGCGCTCTCGTCGATTTTGCTGCCGCTGAGTGTGAGTTCGTGGAGTGCTGCTCCCACCTTGCTGCTGGTAGAGGCCAGGTAGAGTTTTCCGTTGTAATATTTAACATGGTTGTACTTGAACTCGTTCTGCATCATGGTCTGCTCGAAGAGCGACTGTGACGGGTCGTAACTGTTGATGTTGACAACATCGACGATGCCTCCCCAGTCGCTGGTTCCTTCTACGCCTGCGCCGCCTTCGGCAGCAACGTTAGAGTGCCAGCAGAGATAGAGTGTGCCGTCGGTACCGAAGTCGATGCCGGTAGCCGAATATTTGTGCTGCACATCGGGGCTTACGATGATGGCACCCTCGCCGATAGCCGGCCGGCAGTCGGTAGCAGGCAGATAGACATCACCATCGTTGAAGTGCACCTTATTGTCAGCAAACACCAGATTGTCAGCATCGAGGGTTGAAAGGTCAATTCCTTCATCAGGGGTATAATAGAGTTTGTTCTCCAGAATACCATTGATGTTGATATAACCCTTGAAGCAGTTTACAGGATAGTTGGTGATGCTCGTGGTCTGGTTGGGCCCTTCGCCGACAGTTGCAGTGGTATAATCACCGTTATTCTTGTCGATATAGAGCGATCCGCCGTTCAACACGCGTACAACAGAATAGTAGTTGCCGTCGTTGCCGTTGATGACAATGTTGTTCAGGATGGCAGGCTTTCCTTCAGAAATGCGCATCTCCACGTCGATGGAGTCGTTCTGGATATTCACCTCCACCGGATCCACATGGAAGAAAAGGTAACCGTTGTCCCGGTAAAGTTTGGTAATGTCGTACTCCGTCTGCTTCCCGCCGCCGTTCAGGCGCTTGTCCATGGTGACCATGTCATAGACGTCTCCCTTCTTGATCTGAAGGATCTCGTCCAGGACCTCGGACGGATACACGGAGTTGCCCGTCCAGGTCACGTTGCGGAAATAGTACTTGGGGCCGCGGTCGAAGACCATGTCGATGTCCAGGTGCTTCTCGTCCACGTAATAGACGGAGTCCCGTACCAGGCGGGCGTCGCGGTAGCCGGCTTCGTTGAACGGTTCCAGGACGGTCTTTCGGTCGGTCTGGTATTCCTTTTCCTTGAACTTCTTGGATTTGAAGAAGTTATACCACTTGTTGGAGTGGGTTTCCTTCATAGCCTTGGACAGTTTGTACTCGGAAATGTCTTCCCGGCCGATGAAGTTGATATCCTTGATGCGGACCTTGTTGCCTTTCTTGACGTCGAAATTCACCCGGATGGCGCTGCGGATGACTGTGTCCTTCTGGACCTGGACGTCCACGTCGCACAGCAGGAAACCTTTCTCCTTGTAATAACGCTTGATGATGTTTCTCATAGAAATGACTACTTTACTCATTTGCGTTTGCACCGCCTTCGCCATTTGCAACCGAATTAAAATCGAAAATCGGGAGGACTTCTCCATCCTTGTAATCACCGCCGGACATGACAATTTTGTCACCCTCTTTGAGTTCCGCAGAGGTTACTTCTGTATAATAACTGCCTTCCATGCCTGTTTCCACTTTGGCAAGTTTCGCACGGTATGTATTATCCGGTTGTTTTTCTGCAATGATAACATGTTTGCTTCCGTCTTCATCTTCCACAATGGATTCATAGGGAACAGCCATTACATCTTTTTTCTCCCCAAGTATAATGCGGACTTTCGCATTCATGCCGATTAACAAACCGCTGTCTTTTTCGTCAATGGTAATTTCCGCAGAATATCCGCCGGAGGATTCCCCTGTGAGCGCATTGGAATTGCTTTTGTAAATATTGACGACTCTGGAAACGGTTGCAGGGAATTCCTTATCTCCTGTTGCAGTCGTCTTGACAACCGCAGGCAAGCCCTCCTGTACTTTGAGAATATCCGATTCTGCAATCTGAACCGTAATTTTCAAAGCGTCCTTGTCTTCAATTGTCATGAGTGCATCCGTGGTAGGAATCGAACCTTCTGCCACATTGAGAGAAGTAATAATTCCGCTTTTGGGTGCTTTGACAGTGCAATTTTTAATTTGTTCAGCGAGTTTGTCAAGCTGTTCCTGTGAACTGGAATCGGAATTATACTGCTCATTGTCAAGTACATCCTGATAACTTTGAATTGCAGAATTGGCACTGCGTTCAGCGGTTGCATACGCATCTCTTGCACTTTGAATGGCATTATCATAACTGGAGAAGCTGTCACGCAAAGTTTCAAGCTGGGAATCAATGGACTGCATCATTGCATCCGCTTCCTGCTGTTTCTGGTAGTAATTGCTGTAAGCATCCATATCGCCGTTATTCTGGGCATCATTCATGCGATTGGTATAATCATTTTTCTGACTAAGGTAATTATTATATTTATTGACGAGTTCTCTTTCTTTCTGGTAAGCCTTATCACGGCTGGCAATTGCCTCATCAATGGCACGTTGTGCCTGTGCAAGACTGGCTTCTTTTTCGCTTTTTGCATTTTCGAGGTTACGTTCGTTGGTTTTGTGGTTATTGCTTTTGAGGCTGTCGGAATTCTGAACATTTTTCGAGAGACTGTCATACTGCTGTTGAAAATCACTGCTGTCGAATTCGCATAAAATGTCCCCTGCCCTGACTTCACTGCCAATATCCACATTCAGAGTTTTGATTTTTGCACTGACAGTACTTGTCACCTTGACGAGGTTTTCACTTTCCACCGTACCGGAAACATTGATGTCATTGGAAATATCTCTCCGCTCCACTTCTACCGTTTCAAGGAGACTGCTCCCCATGCTTTCGAGAGAACTGGAAATACTTCTCATACAGGAAGTCACCCCTACGCCAGCACCTGCCAAGAGTACCACTACCACAATGGCAATGATAATCCCCTTCTTTTTCTTCTTTTTCTGTTCCATATGCTACATCCTTTCTACCAGCTGTATTAGCTGTAATAATACAGTTGCTATTATAACACAAAAAAAGCAATTTGTCAAGAGGTATTTCAAAAATTAAAAAAGTAAATTTTATTTACCTCTTTGACTATCATTATAGCACAAAATTTCCATATTGTCAAGGAATTCTGTATTTTCAATTGTACAAAAAGAAGGGTAAATCCTGTTTAATTTTGTACAGAAAAACAAATCTGCTATACTCTTGTAGAATACAGCAGACAAAAAACAATCAATCTTCACTTTGTGTTTCGGACTTCATTTCCGGTTCAGGAGTTTTTTTAACATTGGCGGATTTGCTCTTGATATGTTTTCCCACAATTTCGGAAACATCTGAAACAGACATGAAAGCGGAATAGTCATCTTTTTCAATAATTTTGCGCATCGTGGAAAGTTCAATTCTGGTAATGACACAGTACAGCACAATTTTTTCACCGGAAATCAGACCGCTTCCCTCAATGAGTGTGACAGTCCGTCCGAGGGTGTCGTAAATATCCTGTGCAATCTGTTCGCCCTGATTGGTGATAATCATGACAGCTTTTCCCTGTTCCATGCCGGTATTCACGAAATCTTCGACTTTCGATACAATGATATAAGTCAGCATGGAATACAATCCCCTGTCAAGCCCGAACATGATACCAGCGGTCAGATAAATGATAACATTGAAAAATAAAATAATCTGTCCGACGGAAAAATTCATTTTCTTGCTAATCAGAATGGCGACTGCTTCTGTACCGTCCAGACAACCGCCGTTTAACAGAACCAATCCAACCCCGAACCCTAACAGCAATCCGCCGAATACTGTCGCTAATAACTTATCTTCCGTAATGACAATTTCATGAAATGCCTTGCTTCCGAACAATTCCAATGCTAACGAAAATACCGCCATTGCAACAATTGTCCGGATAAAAAATGATTTCTCTAATTTTGACAAAACATTTACTTTATATTTTTTAGGAGGGAAATTGTTATTTATTTTATTTTTTCCTGTTTTCTTTTTCTTCTTTTTCTTTTTTCCTTTTTTTATTTCTGATAA
>CALFIZ010000117.1 GCA_937877575.1 uncultured Marinilabiliales bacterium
ATACATTTTACACATTTATTATTGCAGTGGAAGAGGGATTTCCCTCTGATCCGCGACAATAATAAATGTGTAAAATGTATGCGCTGCATCCAGATCTCTTACCTTTATGCCGCCAATCTGCACTATCCACTCGCTTCCCTTGGCAACAGGCTCTACTTCCGTTCCATCCACTGTTACTGTATCAGGCTTCTGTGTGAAATACAGATATATGCTCGTCTCTGATCTCAATACCAGTGACGCCATTTTATACCCGTAAATGCTCTTTATCTCATCAATGCTCTTTCCGCTTGTGCATTTGATCTCATAATCACTCAGATCATCAGCACTTACTGCTGACATATTACTATCATAATCATATGTCTCTACCAGATTGTCTGTATTATATGAGAACTGCTGCTGGGCACTGTATCCATAGTTCATTAACGATTTACATAAGTTGATCAGTTTCTCATCTGTGCTCTTTTCAAATACAAGTGCTGCGTAATCTTTTACACTCATTGAGAATTTTGTATATCCGTTTTCTCCTTTGACCAGGGTCAGATTTTCTCCTTCACTGTTCTTTACTTCCAGATTTACCCTTATGTTCATTTCCTTAGCTGCTACGTTATGGAAGCTTATCCTGTAAGTATTTGGGTAGCTGTTGCCGCCTGTAGTGAAGCTTTCATAATAGGTTACCTGGTATTCATATGTGTAGTTATCTCCTGTTGTTTTCTTCACAAAACCTGTTCCATCGAGCTTGAAGTTCATATCCACACTCAGGTCCTTATCATAGCTGAGGTATGCCGTAAGTTCCTCTTCTGCCAATCCTTCCGGTATTGAAATATAGGTGTTGATATACAGGTTGTCCTGTAATGACAGTGACGTCATGATGACTTCAACATCATTCTCGCTGACAGCTTCTGTTCCAAATACATGCTTGGTTAAGTCTGATGACTGAATTAAGCCACTGCTGATGAGTTCATCTTCCTCATTAACCGTAAACTGATATCTGGTTGTATTGCCGCTTATTGCGTATGTGACAAATTCGTTTTCACCCAGAATAACATTTATCTTGTCAGAGGTTACTGCGTAGCTTTCTGTTGTTTGTTCGTAACTTGATTCATCTCCGAGAGTTCCCTTGGTGATCTTGAGAGTAAGAGAAGAACTGCTGACACTCTGAATTGAATCAGCTTTCTTCTTCATTAATGATAGTGGTGACTGCATATATAATTCGTCATCTTCTGAACTTTTCATAGATGAGAAAGAAATTTCATAATTTGTCTCTGTTGATGAGGCGTTGTACAATCCGATTCCAGGTCCTTTATATTCGTCATAAGGATCCGTTTCTCCCAACTCTCCCAGTTTTTTAGTGTCACCTTCATACACAGTGTTCAATGAGTATGTAGCACTACCGCCGTAACCCGCAACGAATGAAATCTGGTTTTCTACTGAATAATCATATCCGTCCTTTGCTACAGTGCCGCCACCACCCGCTCCCTGATAAAGTGGAACATCAGCTAATCTGTATCCATCATCATTGAATTCAGCTTTAATAATAACTGTTTCTCCGGATTCAAGAAGCGGTGCTTTGGGGGATATGGGAGTGGCCTTCACACCAGATGCGAACTCAATGCACTACAATCCGGCGAAATACGCCTTCATCGGTCTCAAAGCCGGTGCAGACCCTACTCAATACGACAGCTATTCAAATCAGAAACTCGGCATAGCACTCAACTATTCACCATGGATGCGTCAGCTAAGCCCTGACATCAATCTTTTCAACGTCGGTGCTTACTACAAAATCGATGACAAGTCAACAGTTGCCGCCACAATGACCTATTTTTCAATGGGTGAAATAGAATTCACAGACTTAGAAGGACATAGTTTGGGTTTATATCATCCAAACGAATTTGCCGTTGATGCGACCTATTCACGCAAGTTCTCGGAAAAAATATCCGGTGCAGTGGCAGGCCGTTTCATTTATTCCGACCTTACCCAGGGCATTGCTGTTTCCGGAAGAGATACAAAGGCTGGTGTTTCCGGCGCTGCAGACATCGCAATGTACTACGTTGATCCAATAAGACTTGGCAGCAAAGACGGAACCTTCTCATTCGGTGTCAACATCTCAAACATCGGTTCCAAAATGTCATATTATGCCGACAAGTCAGATAAGGAATTCATACCGACAACCCTGCGTATCGGACCGGCATTAAGCATCAATATTGACGATTTCAACAACCTGACATTCGGCGTTGAATTAACCAAATTCCTGGTGCCTACAACTCCTATTTCCGAAATGCATAACGACTCCATTATCACCTACAAATACGGATATGATGAATCCGCATATAGGATTTATGGAAAGAATGACAACGTTTCAACCATTATGGGTATGATTCAGTCATTCTATGATGCTCCGGGTGAATCCATCGTCAGCGACACTTTGGTCCATATCGGAAAATTCCGTGAAGAGCTGTCAGAAATAAATCTTGCTGCCGGAATTGAATACACCTACAACAACCTGCTCTTCCTCCGTGCAGGTTACTTCTACGAAGCACCTCGTAAAGGTGACCGTCAGTTCTTTTCCCTCGGTGCAGGTATAAAATACAACATCTTCTCAATAGATGTTTCATACCTTATTTCAACAACCAACCAAAATCCGCTGGGCAATACACTTCGTTTTTCATTGTGTCTTAACTTCGGAGGGAAAGAGCAATTTTAATGGATTTCCGAATAGGATTTGGCAATGATATACACCGACTGGTTAAATCACGCAAGTTAATCATCGGTGGAATAGAAATACCTTTTGAAAAAGGCTGTTTGGGGCACTCCGACGGAGATGCCCTTTTCCATGCCATTACAGACGCCATCCTCGGTGCTCTTGCACTCCGTGACATAGGCTGGCTTTTCCCCGACACATCACAGGAATTCAAAGACATTGACAGCTCCATACTGCTGAAGAAAGTAATGGATATGTGCCACGAAAGAGGCTATAGAATCAACAATCTGGATTCAACCGTAATACTTCAACGCCCCAAACTGTCTTCTTACATCGAAAAAATAAGGACAAACATCTCTGAAATCACAGATACCCCGAAATCAAACATATCCGTAAAAGCCAAAACCAATGAAGGATTAGGATACATCGGCAGCAGCGATGCTATAGCCGCATACTGCGTGGTAAGTCTTATCCGCAGCACCGATGACGAATGACAAAAGAAGAATTCATACGACAAGTCAACGCAAACTTCGGATACACACTGACTTCCGACCAAAGCCGCTGTCTGAACGATGTTGTCGGATACTTGGCGTACAGGCAGGACAAGCGTGTGCACATTATCAACGGTTACGCCGGCTCGGGTAAAACATCCTTGGTCGCAGCCATAGTCAAAACACTATATGCCAACAATGCCCGCACAGTGCTTCTCGCACCGACAGGACGCGCCGCCAAGGTGCTGTCAAATTACTGCAGCGCTCCAGCCTACACAATCCACAAATACATCTACAACACCTTCCAGGACGAATACGGCAGCTTCAAAATCATTCTTTCCAAACGACAAAGTCCGAACACCATATATTTCATAGATGAGGCTTCAATGATTGCCGATGGAACAAAATATGGCGAAAATCACTATTCAGAACGCAATCTTCTTGAAGATATAATTTCATTTGTACTTGGGAAACCGGGCTGCAAACTCATCTTCATCGGTGACACGGCACAACTTCCGCCGGTTGGATTCACCGACAGCCCTGCCCTCGTAACAAAGACCTTTACCGAATCATACCACATCGATGCAAGCATCTCCACCTTAACCCAAGTGGTACGTCAGATTAACGACTCCCCTATTCTCACCAACGCCACATTCATACGCAACAAACTGCTAAACAAAGACTTTTCACAGCCATTCTTCAACACTATCGAGAAAGGCAAATTCACCGGTCTTGACACATTCGACTTCGAAGACACGCTGAACAGTTGCTTCGGCAACAGAAACACAGGCAATGAATCCGTCATATTATGCAGAAGCAACAAGCAGGCTAACATGTACAACAACGCACTGAGAAACAGGGTTTTATATTATGACTCACGATTAGTATCCGGTGAACGCCTGATGGTCATCAGAAACAACTACTTCTGGACCGACAGTGAGAGCAAAGAGGCGCTGTTCATCGCCAACGGCGAAATGATAGAAATCCGGCATATCCGCAAAATAGAGGAAATATACGGTTTTACATTTGCACATACCACTGTCATACTCCCTGACATTCCCGACTCTCCATCACTTGACGTAATCCTTATGCTTGACACCCTCGACATAGAGACCGCATCACTGCCATACGAGAGAAAAAGCGAATTATATCAGAATATTCTCGAAGACCATATAGAGGAAGTCCACAATAAAGCCGAACGCAACCGTCTCATACGCAACAATCCGTATTACAACGCATTACAGGTCAAATACGGTTATGCGCTGACTTGTCACAAGGCACAAGGCGGTCAGTGGGAAAACGTCTTCATTGACAAAGGATTTCTGAAAGAAGAAGACATCAATGAGGATTTCTTCAGATGGTTATACACCGCCGTCACACGTGGGGTGAAACGGGAGTTTTTGATAAATTTCTGAATCTATCCTGTATCTCCAGTAATTGTGCGGGTTTGCAGGATTGTTGATTCGTTCCTCTTCTGGGGGACAAGAAGGAAATGTCTCAGGATTTGCCGCAAACCAGTCCTGTATCGGCAAAATGGTCAGCATTGCCGGTGAATCAATATGAT